>JAIOQW010000292.1 GCA_021108405.1 Methanosarcinales archaeon | reverse complement strand
GCTTGTGTTTGTTCAATACCCCAACCCGTTTCTTCCTTTTCGGTTTTAGTAGGTGATGTTACATGTTCTTGTATGTCATATTCCGATTCAGTAGTTGGTGTAGGGGTCCCATAGTATCGCCAGTAGTTTGAACTTCCTTTTCTGGATGAAGAACCTGTTGATGTTGATGGTGTATCATTGACACCCATTACTACAAAGGTACTGAAGTGATCAGGTTCTGTCTCAAGATAGGTTCTGCCATCTGATGTACCGTTATTGGTTGTTTCTTGTTTTTCCCATTCATGTATACTGGTATTATAATAGTAGATGTCAACTCCTTTATCATAGCTAATTGATGTATTGTGGTATAACCTGATTGTGATCTTATTCACAGCAGAAGAGCTGGTTTTATTAGACTGTATATGCATGAAATTGCCTATTACAGTTGATTGATCCACATCAGATCCTTCTCCATCCGGACTTATGCCAGTCTCAGAGATATTGATCAATGCACCCTGTGAGAAATTCACTGTCAGCCTGCAATTGTCGACATCACTGATGGTGCTTATAGTGTTCTCTGTAGTTGTCTTATCACCTGATTGGTCAATTATCAGGTCTTTAATAGCTATATCCGAGGTAATCCCGCTGAAGGTGACATTACGTGTAACTACGACTGTGCTTGCACTTTTAGCTATTTGTGCATCACCTTTGCTGTTGGCTGTTACAGTAGCACCGATAAGTTCAATCCTATGGCCTGTGTCGATGGTCACGCCAGTTATTGTTGTACTGTTCTTTGCAGTGACATTAACGATCGTTGAACTATCTATTGTTGAATTATCTATTGTAGAGTTATCGATGATCGCTCCGTTATCTACTTTGGAATCGTCACCTGTGACATTACTGTGTTTAACTACGCTGCCTCCTGCAACAGTTGCCCCGTCTGTTACATTGCCGTATGTAATAGTACTACCTCCTTCGACAATGGTATCTTTTCCCGAGACTGTTGAATTGTGTAGGATTGATGCGTCGACAGTTGCATTTGATGATACATTTGAATTAACCAGTACAGCACCGCCAGTGGCATTACCACCATCTATGAGATGACTTGATTGGTTAACGTAACCGGAAGTATCTAGTATAGTCGCATATAGATTTATACTTGTGCTCTTAGTCGAGTTGGTAAGTGTTATTGTTACTGGATAATAACCAGCTGTACTGTTTATTGTTACATTGAACTTCTTACTCTTACCACTGTTCAGTACAAATGATAAAGGATTTGTCCCATTGAACTTAACTGTCGCACTGGTTGATGAATTGCCTACTGTAAACTTTGCGTCTGTCCCATAATTGGTGGCATTCAGATTAAATACAGTGGCATTTCCTATTATTGCGGCCCTGGAAGGTGTATCTCCACTTTGAAGAACCAGTGTCACTTTTTGTGTTGTCAGTTCAACGTCACGGCTAGAGTTTAATTTTCCTGCTGCCACTACTGCTTTAGTTTGATTGTTCCAGTCATAATTTGAGGCACTTACATTTAGTGTATATGTGCCAGGGGTTATTGAAATATAATACTTACCTGTTGAATCTGTTTGATCTGATTCTATTAATTCCCCGGTGGATACATTCATGGCATACACATTTGCATTGTGTATAGGTAGTTTTGTACTGCCATCAGTTACAGTTCCTGATATAGTGCCGTTCTCTATTACAGTCCCTGTGATAGTATTATTAATAGTCGGAGTGCCATTGATCTTGCACATTATACCATAGTTGCCTTTAGTATCTCCAAGTTGTAGTGTTACATTTACCTGTCCTGAGGTATTGGTAGTTCCTGTTGATGCACTGGCTAAAGAATTATTTCCACCTATCACTGTAAAGTCTACGTTCTTATTAGAAACCGGATTGTTATTTTCATCATTTATCTGGAACACAAACGGATCCTGTAAATATTTGTTTTCTATTCCGATCTGACCCATGCCTGATACATTTAATACAATAAAGGGAGGACCTGCGATCATTGTTACATTAACAGAGTCGGATGCAGAGCCGTTTGAGGCAGTTATTTTGGATACACCGGCTTTGTTGCCTTTTACTGTTATACTTGCCACGCCATTAGTTGTGGTGTCTGTGAATGCGCTTAGTGTATCATTATTTGTGCGGTTTGTTTGGAAGTTTATGATTGTTCCATCTTCAACTTTATTGCCATAAGCATCTTCTACTGTTGAGGTTATAGTGGAAAGTTGTGTATCATTAGCAACTATAGATGACGGATTGGCAGATACAGCGATATTATCAACCGGACCTGCAATCATTGTTATATAATAAGAGCCGGATGCAGAGCCGTTTGATGCGGTTATTTTGGATACACCGGCTTTGTTGCCTTTTACTGTTATACTTGCCATACCATTAGTTGTGGTGTTTGTGGATGCGCTTAGTGTATCATTTGTGCGGTTTGTTTGGAAGTTTATAATTGTTCCATCTTTAACTTTATTGCCATAAGCATCTTCTACTGTTGTGGTTATAGTGGAAAGTTGTGTATTGTTAGCAACTATAGATGACGGATTGGCAGATACAGTGATACTAGCAGAGGGACCTGCGATCATTGTTACATTAACAGAGTCGGATGCAGAGCCGTTTGAGGCAGTTATTTTGGATACACCGGCTTTGTTGCCTTTTACTGTTATACTTGCCACGCCATTAGTTGTGGTGTCTGTGAATGCGCTTAGTGTATCATTATTTGTGCGGTTTGTTTGGAAGTTTATGATTGTTCCATCTTCAACTTTATTGCCATAAGCATCTTCTACTGTTGAGGTTATAGTGGAAAGTTGTGTATCATTAGCAACTATAGATGACGGATTGGCAGATACAGTGATACTAGCAGAGGGACCTGCAATCATTGTTATATAATAAGAGCCGGATGCAGAGCCTTTTGAGGCGGTTATGTTGGATACACCGGTCTTATTGCCTCTTACTGTTATACTTGCCACGCCATTAGTTGTGGTGTCTGTGATTGCGCTTAGTGTATCATTTGTGCGGTTTGTTTGGAAGCTTATAATTGTTCCGTCAGTAACATTGTTACCATAAGCATCTTTTACTGTTGCGGTTATAGTGGAAAGTTGTATATCATTAGCAACTATAGGTGACGGATTGGCAGTCACTGTGATAGTAGCAGCAGAACCCGCCGCCAGTGTGAAGGATGAAGTAGTAGAAGAGAAATGTGGTTCACCGGAGTCACCTGTATTAACCTTGCCAATAACATTGAAATCTCCTGAAGATGCACCGGATGTATTTACAGTTATCTTATATGCAAGTTGAGTGTATTGGGTAGACGAGCTTCCATAACCATATCCATATCCACTGAACTGGGTATTATAACCATATCCGAGATATGGTGGGGCATTATAATTGTATTGGTATCCATAAGAACTACTGCCGCTTGTCCAGCCATATATTTTTACTAATTCGATATCATAATTGCCTTTAGATTTATTATTTCCAGCTGTTGTACCGATATCACTGACATTGAAAAGTAATATTCCACCAGGAGATCCAGTGATCTCAGGAAGTCCTCCAATCGTGAAATTCGCAATAGGAATCCTTTCATTTCCTCCGATAGTTACATTGAAATAAAAATATCCTGTATCTCCTACTTTCAAATCTTTCATATTATCCATATCCATATCTACAATAATTGCACCGGCCGGATTGGAAATTATAAGCATTATTATAACTAAAAAAGTTATTAGGACACTAATTATACGATTATTATTCTTTGATTGTTTCATTTACATTGACCCCACTTCATGAATAAATTCATATCTTAAATTAACGATATCAATTTATTTTGATATTAAATGATAACCCCTATTTAAACTAAATTTCTTTTCAATCGTATAAATATCTTTCTAGGAAATCAGTGAGACTTTCATCTCATACGGCTCAAGCGTCTCAGTTAGCAGGTATCTTAATCTTTTGACCAAAATCCGAGCGTTAGCGAGGATTTTGTTCATTTACGCCTGAGCAGTGCCCGGTAAGCCAATAATGCAGTCGGCTTATGATAAGCAACAAACAACCCGGTCTTAATTCCCTGAACAACCGGAGACCCGTTAAGACCTGATAGGTCCCGCCCTGCAAACACTGACAGTACAGTATCAATTTCTTTATCTGTCATTTTACGTACAGTCTCCAGACCGACCCTGCCCATCCAATATTCATTTGCAAACTCTTTCTTCCACCGCTTCGGATATTCACCAAGCCGTTTTTTAGATACATTGCCTGACAACACAGCTTGAGCAGCTACTTCACCGCAGGTCTTTCCAGCCCACATTCCATAACCAATACCACTCTGTCCGGCAGCCCCGCCCGTAACCATAAACCCATCTGCGACTATTTGCTTCGGGATGGTTGCAATAGGGTCACCCCCTGTTATTTTTTCCCCGATTATCTCAATATCATCTATGTTATATCCCTTTATTCTTGAGAACTTATCAAGCCACTGATCGAAAAAAACAGAAACATCTCTCCCATGACGCCTGGCATATACTCCCAAAGTAGCACTATCACCTCCTTTCGGAGAATAGGTAGATTTCCATCCGGGTGAATGATTTCCTATGTAATATTCAAACATATCAGGCTCACCAATACCAGGAGCCTTTACTTCTGCCTCCATGGCCCAGGCAATATCATTGGGATAATGGGTTGTCTTAAGCCCCATCCTCGCAGCAGTACCTGATTGGATTCCATCGGCAGCAATCACTATATTGGATAATATCGTACCACTTGAGGTGCTGGTCTTGCATCTGTCATCTGTGCGCAGCACAGCCAAAGCCTCAACTCCGGTGCGTATATCCACTCCTGCCTTTGTTAGTTCATGCTTATAATGAGTATCGAACTGCTGCCTATCTATGAAAAATCCGGGTGTTTCAATCTCTACTATACTGCCATTGGGTGAGATTATCTTCATACCTCTTAGCCTGTTGACCACATAATCATCCAGGATAGGCTCACCGCTTCTGTCCATCATGAATTTAAAAAAAGTATTTGCAGGATGTGGCGGATGACCAATATCTTCCTTACGCTCTATCAGGACTACACTGGCCCCATTTGAAGCAGCAGTTCCGGCGGCCATAATACCGGCCGGACTGGCACCGATCACAAGGATATCAACATCATTATTTCCGTTCAAGATTAATCAACTCTTTAGTAGTCCTTACCAGATAAAAGGATATCCAATAGATTGTATTAGTACTAACAACAAGACATCAATGATCAGGCATCCGAATAAAATTCCCCTGTATCTGGAACCCTGCAGGAACAACTTACCTCCCCGCTCAGGTAGCGGGTGTTTAATAAAATCTGCGGATTGCCACAGTATCCACCCACCACCTACCAGGGCACCAATAAAAAATACCGGACCTAAATGTGCTGTATACCCTATTATCAAAGATGCTGATACGCCCAGGAACCAGCAGACAAATATAAATTTTGATACAAAAGGTACTCCAAAAGTTACAGGGGCAGTGGGCGCTCCTTTTTTCCTGTCCCCTTCTACATCCCGCGACACACCACTTAGAGTAAAGCCCCAGTCGGTTATGCAGATCATGATACCTAAAAAAATTGCAGGGAGAGGGAGGATAATACTGTCATTTCCTTTAAAAATACCAGCAGGATCAAAAACAAGCCATACACCAATAGGTACCAGGCCATATGATATTCCAACCGGAAAAAAGCTTAAGTAAGTTGCCCGTTTGGCCACGGCGGAGTAGAAAGTGATAACAGATGCGGCAATAATAAAAACGACCAGGGTTTCCGGATTTAAATAAAAGGCAACTGATCCTGCTATTAACATTAAGAATACTGCATAAATAAGTGCATTGTTCCTACTGATCTGTGATGAAGGTAGTGGACGGTCAGGTAGATTGATGGTATCTATATCCACATCACAATAATCATTGAATACATACGAACTGGTAATAGCAATATAAGCGGCTGCTACTGCTATAATAAAGTAGAATAGCCCAGGGAAACCACCGGTGCTTAAATAAGCTGCCAGCAAGGCACTGGCTGCCGGGAGAGCCACATCCATATCGGCAATCTCAGGTCTTAACAATTTAATATAGGGCCGGATTGATTGCATTAATCCGGATGTACTTGAATCTGACATAATTATCACAGTTACTTAAATATTGATCTTTTCCAGACCCATATACAGCAAAGCCCTAATATTAATGTTATCAATATGATCTCGGGTCCTGGAATAGGTGTAGCATCTGTACAGGTAGTATTTGATCCTGATAAATTCCCTGAATTATCAGGGATTGGGGTCTGTAAAGCAGTCGGTTCAGGAAGAGCAGGGTTACAATATTGATACACAGGTGAAAAAGTGACAATGTGATTATCTTCTCCTGAATATATCCCGGAGGTCTTAAGATAAAAAATAACAGATTCATTTGTGTCATTTACTGTTATATTATAATATAATATCGTATCAGGAGATATAGTAGCAGATTTTATTACAGTTTCATTAAGTTTGAATTGAACCCAGCCTTTATTTCCATTAATATTGATAAACATCAGAGTTAAAGAATATCCTTGATAGAACGTCCAGGTCTGACCAGTACATAAAAAAATGTCGGTGCCGTTGACCAGCGGACTATCATAGTCCTGCTGTGCCCGGACATCCGGGATTCCTACCAGGATAAATATTGTAATAATAACGCATACCCAACCCTTACTTGCAGTTTCCATGGTTTAACCTGCTATTTAGTGAATGTTCAGTAATGGTACTATAAACATATAACATTTAAGGGAACATTTTTGAACATTTTTATACATTTTTCCAGTAAATACCAAAAGACATAATAATACTTAAAACCTTCAACTATTTGATATCATGAAAACATATTTAATAATCTGGTTTAACAGTGAAGGAGCAAGACCCTCTGAGGTTAATCAGCGGTTGATGTCCTTAGGATTTAAGCCTATTCAGGGTGCATATGACTATGTATATGAATGGGATGAGAATACCGACGTTGATGATATACTCAGATTCGGCGACCGTACACATATGACATTAAAGGGTTTCAATGTAATGTTCAAGATTGAAACTGTTAATGGTCAATAATTAAGCTTCATTCGAACAAAATCCTCGCTTTCGCTCGGATTTTTTCGAGTATATTATCTTATAGATTATATGCTACAATAAATTTACCATTTTTACACCGGATAAGGCATGCTTGAGTAGTTCTTGTATATCTATCTTTTCTTCTTCATGATATATCTGGCTGATCTTAGCGGAGGTTGATGGTTTTTCCGGAACTGCCGTACAGTCTGTCCCTGGTAGTACGGAAGGTTCATAGGTTCCTATATTACGTGCAATATCCACGATCTCTGTCTTATCAAATCCAATTAGAGGATGATAAATAGGTAGATGTATCCCTGATGTCTCTGCCATCATATTTGGCGCAGTCTGGCTGGCAACCTGACCAAGAGATGAACCGGTTATAACACCACAGGCATTTTCCTTATTCATGATACTGTGTGCGATGCGATACATCATTCTGCGGCATAGCAAGCAGGTATACCGGGAATCACAGTTTGATAAAAATGCGCTCAGGCTTTCACCATCCTGTATTTCATAGACCGTAAATGGACGTTCTGGTGCCCAGGACTGAAGTACTTTGATACATTCCATGGCTTTATAGCGCGAGGTCTCATCAGAGTAGGGTTGATTGTTGATATAAACAGGTATGATCTCACATCCCCTTTTCATCATAAGCCATGCAGCCACAGGAGAATCTATACCACCTGATACCAGAGCTACCATTCTCCCCTGTGTTCCCAGAGGCAGACCGCCCATGCCATATACAATATCAGTAAATACAAACCCATGGTTCTGCCTGATCTCAATAAATATCTCTTTATCAGGTGAAGTAAGATCAACTCTGGGATTTTTATCCTTAATGTGCTCAAATACGACATTACCACAGGCTACTCCTATTTCCTGACTTGAAAATGAGTGTTTGCCGCTCCTCCTTGGTCGAATAGCAAAGGATTCGTGCTCCTTGATAAGATCTCTTCCTATTTCAGCTGACACTGATGCTGCTGATTCAAGAGTAGGTTCACAGGTCACAGCAGGACTGGCAGAGACAATACCGAACACCTTTACAACTGCTTCAATAGCGCGAGGATCTGCTGTTTTTATATATATACGTCCCCAGTCCCTAAAAATATCTTCGTATTTGATACCACAGGTATTCAGCATGGACTTGATATTAAGAATAAGGGTTTTTTCATGCCTGTTCCTGACGTACTTACCCTTAAGAGCGATCTCCCCGTATCTTATAATCACTACATTATTAATGCAGTTCATTCTTCGCTCTGGTCTTCCTTTAATACTGCCTTAATGATCCTGGCATAAGCAGGTCTGGCAATAAGGACACCTATTAATACTCCTATTATGGTTGTCAGTGCAAAACCCTTTAGCGCACCGAATCCCATCCAGACCAGCCATATCATAGCTACGATCGTGGTGGCTGCGGCTGCAAAAATGATACCGAAAGCCCTGGATATCCGTGCTTTATAGACCTTTGTAGGAGGCAGTTTACCTTCATAAAGGACCTCATCGGTTATGATCACAAGATGATCAATTCCTGTCCCGATAACTGCAATGATCCCTGCTATGGCAGGCAGGTCGAGCTGCCATTTAATAGCCGAAGCAAAGCCCAGGATCATTATTACCTCGCTTACTGAGGTTATGATCATAGGAAGCATGATCTCTTTTCTGCGGTAGCGTAAGTAGATCATAAATGATACGGTGATAATAGCCAGTAGACCTGCAATAGCAGTAAGTTCCTTGAACTGACGACCCAGTGATGCAGGTACCTGACCGGAACCTATTACTTCTACGTTAACAGGTAATGCACCTGCTTTAAGATGAGATTCCAGTTCTTTTGCATTCTCCTCACTCTCGCTATCAATGCCAAAGGACGCTCTTAGATCCTGCAGAGGTACTATTTTTAGACTCTGTGCCAGTCCCTGGCTTAATGGAGCACTATATATTACCTTATCATCAAGATACATTATTACATTGTGATTGTTATAATCATTAACTGCGTTTGTATCAATAGCCACCTGGCGGAAGGCTTTGGCACCCGCAGGAGTCATTGTAAAGGGTACGCCCCAGGATCCTTTATCCATTGTATGATATCCTACTGTCTGGATATCAACCCCATATATTGCATGTACTGTCTCGTTACCAACTGTCTGGAATCGTATCTCGAACTTGCCTGGCGTGGCTGCTAAGTCCATAGCAGTATCAATATCAACACCTGCCAGGTCAATAAGAATAAATTCTTCTGCGACTATAGTAGGTTTAACATCGCTCAATCCGAATAGGTTTAATTTTTTTTCAAGGATCTCTTTTGTCTCAATTAATGTGGCTAATGAAACTCCTTCTTGGTAAGTGATAACAGATCCGTCCACTTGTTCCATGGCACTTTCCAGTTCCTCTGGAGATGTCTTCTTTCTGATCTCATACCATGTGACATCATTGTCCTCAAAGAACATCACATCTGTTTGATACTGGTTCTCAAGGTATCTGGATATTACCTTTGGCTCCTCTATTCTAAGCTCGATGGTGGTAACTCCACCGCTTGTGGAAATGGAAGCTTGGCCGTATCCCAGGGATTCAATTTGCTTAGCAGTGACTGGTTTAGCAATAGTAAAAGTAATAGTGGACCCGGTCTGGTTGGTTATAGTTACAGTATCATTGAAAAACATTCCATAATCCTGTTCTATGATCGAACCCGTATCCGCATTTAATTGTGTTATTGCACCTTCGGGTCGAAGTTCAAGCCATGATCCGCCTTCAAGATCAAGGCCGTAGTTGAGACCTCCTACATTAAGTTGTGGAAAAATAGTCGGAAGGAATAATAAGATCAATGATAGTAACAAGACAGCTACTAACAGAATGATCCGGTAATCGCTACCCAATCCTCTTTCAGTTTCATTCTCGTTCACCGTTTTCGCCCCCTTTTTCGTAATTTACCAGGAGTTGAACGTTCAATATACCATTTAAGAATACCGGAATTCAGCATCCAGGTGTTCATAAGATCAACTGCAAGACCAAAGAGGAGAACTATTGAAATTTCACTTATAATACTGATCTTGGAATAGGATGAGATCAGGCCCACACAGGTGCTGATCAAGAAGAGAACGGCGATAGCTGCTATAGTAGTAGATGTCATGGTCAGTCCGGTTTTCATAGCTCCATGCATTTTATCACTATAATCACCCCTGCGTTTGAGCAATCTGGTGGTGAGCAGGATATCGCTGTCCACTGAATAACCAATTAACATTAGCAGTGCTGCGACCGTACCCAGTGAAAGTGGTATACCGAACAGGTCCATAAGGGTTGCAGCAATGACGATATCGGAAAATGCCGATAGTACAACTGCTCCCGAAGGAACCAATGATCGAAATATGATACACACTATAGTAGCCATTCCGAAAAAGGCTAAAATGACTGCCATTACAGCACTTTTTTGTAGGTTTTCGCTATAAACCGCACTCATCTGTTTTAAAGAGTAATCCTCACCATAGTTGGACTTCAGATAATCAATAAATTCCATCTGTTGGGATTCATCCATAAGGCCGAACTGGAGCTTTACAGTCCCTCCCCCGCCGTCGCGAGCACTAATAGGTGGAGTGTCAGGAAAATGAGTGGCAAATTCCTTCTCTACTGCTTCATAGGATGATGTTGAGCGTACTTCTACAATTGTACCGCCAGTAAATTCAACACCCAGTTCTACAGGTGTACCAGTTGTATAGAATGTCCAGCCCAGGATTATCAGGGAGAAAAATAATAATACCAGAGGTATAGCTATCATCTGTTTGGTTGATATCTTATCAAGATATGAATTAATAAATTGATCCAGGTTGAATTTTGTCATTTATAGGCGATTAAGATATACTGTAATGTATTTACCTTTTGCTCTTGGAGCGATATGTCATATTAAAATGTTTCCCTCATGATCTTGATCGAACAGAACTCACCGCACATACTGCAGGTTTTTGAATCCTTACATCCGGAATGTATCTTCTTTGCACGCTCAGGGTCAAGAGCGAGTCTGAACTGACCTTCCCAATCCAGGTCATGTCGTGCCTCTGCCATTTTGGTATTGCGATCAAGAGCCTTTTTTCGCTGTCCTGTCTTTACGAGATCAACAGCACAGGCAGCGATCTTTGTAACCACAGCTCCATCATGTATATCCTCTACAGTAGGCAGTGCCAGGTGCTCTGCCGGAGTGGTCATGCATAAAAAATCAGCACCAGCCATCCCTGCTACAGCACCGCCCATGGCTGCTGTGATATGGTCATAACCAGGTGCAATGTCTGTGACTAACGGCCCCAGTAGATATAATGGTGCATTAGCGCAGATCTGTTTCATAGACTGTACACATGATTCGATCTTATCCAGTGGTATATGCCCGGGTCCTTCCACCATACTCTGGACTCCATGATCCCTGGCTTTATTCACTAACTCTCCCAGTGTTATGATCTCCTCGAACATAGCACGGTCCGAAGCATCAGCTATAGCTCCAGGTCTCATTCCATCCCCGAGACTTAGTGTGACATCATATTCCTTTACTATTTCCAATAAATAATCGAATTCAGTGTAAAAGGGATTCTCTGTTGCGTGATGCAGCATCCATGCAGCTAAAAATGATCCACCACGGCTGACAATATCCAGTATCCGCCCTTGTGAACGTAAAAGCTCAAGGCCCCTTAAAGTAACACCGGCATGTACTGTAACAAAATCAACACCATTCTCAACGTGTCGTCTGACTGCATTGAACATATCATCCTTATTAATATCAAGCACTGAAGACTTGCTGGCAACAGCCTGGTATATAGGTACTGTTCCTAAGGGCACATTGATCTCTTTTAACAACCGTCTTCGTACGCTATCCATATCAGTACCTGTAGAGAGGTCCATGATGGTATCAGCTCCATACTGCACTGCAGTGCGGGCTTTTAACACTTCTTCTTCTATATCGGAATGTTCCCGGGACGTACCTATATTGGCATTGACCTTGGTGGAAGTACATTCTCCGACAGCTACCGGTGATATGTGTTCTCGCAGTATATTCATCGGAATGACTACACGGCCCTGTGCGACCAATGAAGCCATCTTTTCCGGTTTGATACCTTCATATCCGGCAGCTTCTTTTATCCTGGGGACCAAATCCCTGCTTTTTGCAGATTCTATTAGTGTGTTTTTCATGTTATCCTCTTATTTAGCTATATATACTAAACCGTATCTGTTTTTTTCTTAACTTTCTGCCACAGAAAGCACAGAGAGCACAGATATGCCTTTTCAGTCCCCAACTCCAATCTCTGTGCTCTCTGTGACCTCTGTGGCAGTCATATAGAGTTCCAAATTACACTTGTGGAATAGTATAAGAACAAAATCCTTACTTGCTTTACAATATATACTATTAAGACCTAAAGTTATTTATTAAAGTAATTATTAAGAATTCTATTTGTTTAACATATATTATCAATCATATTTATTGGAGGCTTATATATAATAAACACAACATCCGCAACAACTCTTGAACGTGAAACAACAAAAAAAAACAAACCAGGATCATTATATGCGATACTGGGCAGTGGTGGTTTGGGAGTTGCTGTGGCAAAGGAATTGGAAGGGCACAGTGTAAGCTTATTATTTATTGAAAAAGATGCCACCAGAGTTGAAACATTAAAAGAACAGGGTTTTGACATTGAGATCGGTGATATTAGTGATCCCGATGTTATCAATACACTAAAGATGTCAAATCCGGATGTTGTTTTTATATTAAGTTCCAATGGTGATGCAAATCTAAAAGCATTGCAGCAATTAAAAAAATTAGATCCTGATGTGTATACCATATCCAGGGCCATAGACCAGACCAATAAGGAGCGTCTTGAATCAGCAGGTACGGATTATGCAATACAATCAACACGAGCTGCTGCTAATTACATTATTGGGTTAATAGAGCGGGCCACAAAATTAAAAAAAGCCAGGGAACTTAAGAGGATCATAAGAGAAATGAATGGGGGGCGGCTGGCAATAGTAATGCATAACAACCCTGACCCTGATGCTATCTCGGGTGCCATGGCCCTAAAAGAAATTGCAAATAATGTAGGTGTGGAATCAAAGATCCTTTATCACGGCAGGATCGGACATCAGGAGAATAAGGCTTTTGTGAACCTTCTGGGTATTGATCTTGAACGTATGGATGAATATGATCTATCATCATACACTCACATTGCGTTATTTGAGGGAGCTATCCCGGGTGTGAATAATCAACTGCCTCGGGGAACTAAAGTAAACATTGCGATCGACCATCATCCTGTGAATATTGATGAGGTCAATGCCGATTTTATTGATATTCAACCTGAACTGGGAGCCAGTGCTACCATTATGGCTCTTTATTTAAGGGACCTGCAACTTAAGATAAGTAGCGAACTGGCAACGGCGCTGCTTTATGGGATCAGGGTGGATACGGACGAGTTCAAAAAGAATGCAACCCAATTAGATTTAAATGCAGCGGCTTTTCTATATCCTAAGGTAGACCATGAGATACTGAGCCAGATAGAGACCCCGTCCATGTCCATAGAAACACTAGATATCATGGGTCATGCTATCAAGAACCGCTTGGTAAAGGGAAGTTACCTGATATCCAATGTAGGAAATATACGGGATCGTGATGCTCTTCCCCAGGCAGCGGATTATTTATTGAACCTCGAAGGTGTGACAACTACTGTTATATTCGGACTCACTGAAGAATCAATATACCTTTCCGGGCGGAGTAAAGATGTTAGAGTGAATGTCGGAGAGGTCATGCGTGAGGCATTCGGGGAAACATATGGTGGCGGGCATGCCACTTCTGCCGGGGCACATATACCTCTGGGCGTGTTCAGCGGCACCAAGGATAAATTAACACTTATGAAGCTGGCTGAAGAGGCTGTAGTCAGGAAACTATTCGATGTTATGGGTGTGGAAAAAGAAGAATAATAAAAAAAATCCTCGCTAACGCTCGGATTTTATTGACGTATGGGAAAGTATACTAAACTAAACTAAACTAAACTAAACTGTATCTGTTTTTTGTAACCTAGCGTTTCTAGCATGGATTTGTGCAATTATGATGCATTCCATCTCAAAACCTTTATAAGATTTTAAACTACATATAAAGTTGATGAAAAAAATAATTATTCATATATCAGGTAATGTACAACAAGCCGGATTTAGAGCAAAGGTTGTGGCTATAGCTAATGCTTTGGAGATAAAAGGAAATGTACAGAACCTTTCGGATGGAAGAGTGAAAATCATAGCAGAAGGGGAAGATGCTGATTTAGAGCGGTTCATTCGAGGAATAAATATTAACAATACACTTATCAATGTCAGTGACATTGCGAAAGAATATTCCAATCCTACTGGAGACTATGAAAGGTTCTACAAACTCGTGAGTGAGGGGGAAACTGATGAAAGACTGGATACTGCGGCTGATTTACTAAAAGAAATTATCCATGTTGCAAAGAATGGATTTAATAGACTTGAAAATAAGCAGGATGTTATGATTGAAAAGCAGGATGTTATGATTGAAAAGCAGGATGTTATGATTGAAAAGCAGGATATCATGATTAAAAAGCAGGATGTTATGATTGAAAAGCAGACTGAAACCATGGATAAAATAGACCAAAGTAGAATAGAAATAACATCCGAAATTCGCTCCACCAAAGATGATTTCAGATCTCATATTGACGAGAGGATTTCAATGATAGAACATGATATAGCACAAATAAAAGCAAAAATTATGGTCTGAAATTCATCAATTCAATGAATTATGGAGTACACTCCAAAAAACGGACAATTAATTGACAGGCTATCACAAAAGCCCAAAAAAGGAAAAAATTTGACCTTAATTTTTGATTTAAGGGAATTCCCAATAAATAATTTACCCAAATGTGGGTTTTATGGTGACATCCC
>JAIOQW010000288.1 GCA_021108405.1 Methanosarcinales archaeon | reverse complement strand
GACCTGTATTTTAGTAAGTGTTATCTGGTCTGACATCAAAACTATTATTAACTATTATGATTATTAAAACCCATTGGTTTGCCAAGGTGGCGGAGCGGCTACGCAATCGCCTGCAGATATACACCTTTTAAGGTGTCAAGCAGTAAGCGGTACCATTCCGGTTCGAATCCGGACCTTGGCTTTATTCTCTATATTCTGACCGAGTGTCCCAAATGACGTCAGTAAAAAAACATAATACAATAGACAGTTTCTTTAGCAAAATTTTTACCAAAGAAAAACAAGTCCGAAAAACATGCTCTTTTAAAACCCAGCTTATGGCTTATAAAAAGTCCATAATCATTGAATGTCGCGACTGTACAAACGGTACTTCGAGTCTGGATGATGTGGTTTGCCGTTATAACATCTTCCGGATATTAATAAAAGAGCCCAGGGTAGATAAACTGGTACTGTCTCATCTATATGAACGTGACTATGAAGGTGAAAGCCTTGATCTGCTCTATATGCTGGCAGGCTTTATAGATAACCTTGGGATCTTCAAGAATGTGGAAATACCTGCCGAATGTGGCAATTGCCTTATCAAACGGAGAAATCTAATTGATAATATTATAAAAATAAGCCTTGAAGACCCTGTTGAAGGATATTTGACACTTGAAAAAAGTATTCGATCCGAATCTGAGAACGACCTGTGTATAAATAATAATAAAAATAAAAGCAATAACAAAAATAAAAACAGTAATGATATTAGCAGTAACGGGCACTGTAGCCGCAATTTCTTGCACATGCTGGGGAAGATGAAAGACGGCGGCAGTGGACTTGATAACCAATTAAATGAATTGAATTCTACCAGATATGTTTATAACAGGCAGATCAGGCCCTTTACCAGACCAAGATTCTCAACTTCAAGGATATATACCGAACCGCCTGATAATACTGTTTTTCAGGAGAGTTATGATGTAGCAAGAAGTGGTGGGCGTATGATGGATGTGGTGATCTACAGTCTATCTGATCGGCCGGAAAGTCTGTATTTTGTCATCCCACCTGAATATAACATGCGTCCGGATGAACTTGAAATACTGGATTCGGTTCGCTCTCGCTTAATGCGCCATAGACCGGATGATCTTAACTTTGCCGATCCTGCCAATAGCAGGGAATATTTCAGGCGTAGAAGCCAGCAGATGGTCTTTGAAGAGGCTAAAAAGATGGGTGTGAAGTTAGCACCTGATAAGATCACAGTATTCTCTGATATCCTGGCAAAATATACTACTGGCCTGGGCATCCTGGAAGATATACTCTCAGATAACAGGGTAACAGATGTGTATATTAATGCACCTGTGGATATGAACCCGGTCCATGTGGTCATTGAGGGAGAGGAATGCGCTACCAATATATTCCTGTCCCAGGACGACGTGGATACTATGATATCCCGGTTCAGGGCATTAAGCGGCCGTCCGTTCGGAGAAGCAAATCCAATCCTTGATATGGACCTGGCAGAATATAGGGCAAGGGTATCTTGCATAGGTAATCCGCTAAGTTCAGGCGGTCTGGCATATGCCTTTAGGAAACATGCCCGAACTCCCTGGACACTACCCAGGCTTATCAACGAAGGGTCTATGACGCCGTTAGCAGCAGGACTATTGAGTCTTATGGTAGATGGGAACTCATCCATACTTATAGCAGGAGATGTGGGCGCAGGTAAGACTTCACTGCTAAGTGCCATATTACTGGAGATCCCGCAGAAATACCGTATACTAACTATAGAGGATACTCCTGAGCTTCCTCTACGTGATTTTCAGCGCCTGGGATGGAAGGTACAGGGTATGAACACACGCTCTGCTGTTGGCGGGTCAGATTCCGAGATAGCTCCTGATACGGCACTAAAGGCTGCACTACGTCTGGGCAATTCCACCCTGGTCATAGGAGAGGTAAGAGGGCCTGAAACAAAGATCCTTTATGAAGCTATGCAGGTGGGTACTGCTGGAAATTCGGTACTGGGGACCATTCACGGCTCGTCAACTGAAGCTGTATATGAACGTATTGTAGGAGCTCTGGGTGTGCCTGAACAGTCTTTCAGATCAACAGATGCTGTGGTGGTATGTTCAAATATACGTATTAGCGGAAGTATGCGTAAGAAGAAACGGTTAATCCAGATATCAGAAACAACTTCAGCTAATCCAGGTGGAGTAGGTGTTGTTTTTAATGACCTTATGAAATTCAATACTTCAAATGATATGATCCAACCTGCTGATCTGCTTGATATGGGACAGTCGGAATTAATTGGAAAGATAGCCAGTAAATGGGGTGTGAGTGTGGATGAGGTGCTGCTGAATCTGAAGATGAGAGCGCGGATCAAGCAGATCATTGCCGAATCTGGCAGGGAGAGGCCCGAACTGGTTGAAGCTGATATGGTAGGTCAGGCTAATAATATGTTCTGGTTGTTGATGAATGAATTGCAGGATGAGAACGGGCATATTGATCTTGGTGAAATATTTAACAGGTGGGTTGAGTGGTATGATGAATTTAAGAAAAAAGAGTGATGGTCAGTCAATATCCTGCAGCCATTTCCATAAGGGCTTGAAAATGATCTTTTTTCCATCCACTTCTAATTCTTTATCATCATCTTCGGTTATGATCAATCCTTCTTTTAATACAAACTCATCCATCGCTTCTATAAGAGAACGTATCTCTCTTTTTTTGGTCTCTTTACTACCAAGGAAATAGCAGACCTGGATCAATTCACAAACCCTTAATCCCTTCTTTATTACAAAATCCACTTCTCCTCTATTTTTCCAATAATATATCTCCACATCCGAACGGCGCTTTAATTCTAAGAATACAATATTTTCTATTGTTCTTCCAATATCATCTGAGAATCTAAAAGAAACCACATTTCGAAGTCCGGTATCTATACTATACACTTTTTTCGGGGATGCCTTTCGAACACCTCCTGAATATGAGAATCGATCGATGAAAAACATTAGGAAGCTTTAAGCTGCCTTTTATCCATGATATGTGTTTTTGGTTTTAATGGTATATAATGTTTTCAGTGGTAATGAGAATTTTATTGGATATTTTTCATTGGTAGTGAGAATTTGGTTGATTATTTTTCAGTGGCAACTCAAAAGGAACTATTCAGCCCTATTATATTACACTGTGTATTTTTGACTCTACCAAAGTTAGAGTCACGGACCACCAGGCTAAAGCGCCGGAACATCAGGGTTAATGTTCGTGAATGTTGATACATCAAAATGATTATTTAGGCTTAGCTAGAATATATATTGGTATAAAGAGTATGATAATAAAAAGTTGAAATACAATAGTAGCATCTACCCACTCCATATGAAATACAGCTGAACAAAAAAGAGTGCATAACGCTGCCAATGGGAGCCACATAATTGTATATAATTTTAACCATTTACTTACTTTCTCATCATATAGAACATAATTAGGCTTCGCTAGAAAAAATATTGGTATAAAGAGTATGATAATAAAAAGTGGAAATAGAATAGTAGCATCTACCCACTCCAAATAAAATACAGCTAAATAAAAAAGAGTGCATAACGCTGCCAATGGGAGCCACATAATTGTATATAATTTTAACCATTTACTTACTTTCTCATCATATAGAACATAATTAGGCTTCGCTAGAAAAAATATTGGTATAAAGAGTATGATAATAAAAAGTGGAAATAGAATAGTAGCATCTACCCACTCCAAATAAAATACAGCTAAATAAAAAAGAGTGCATAACGCTGCCAATGGGAGCCACATAATTGTATATAATTTTAACCATTTACTTACTTTCTCTTCATATAGAACATATTTAAACACTTGTGGAATTCCGAATATATTTTTTAAAAATTCGATTCTTTTTTTTTCCCTTCCATCTGGTTTTTTTATTTCTTCTTCGATAGGCTGTTTTTGCCCCACGAGTTCTATGACAGATTTTAATAATAGATCAAATTCCGGATTTGGCAACGTTCCTGACCAATCAATAAGCTGTGCTGCTTGAATTCGCTTGAATCCAAGGGGAATTTCCACATCATCAATTAAAACAGGGATTAGGATATTTCGCTTAAGTCCCTCCGAAGATTCTTCTTTTACCCAATCTGATAGTACTGACTTCCGAGACCAAAGAACAATTATACATTTTGTGCAATCTAATTCTTTCTTGATAACCTCATCAAACGTTTTTCCAGGAGGAATAACCACATCCCACCAGACAGAATATCCCTGATGCTCAAGAGCTTCTGCGATTATTTTTGCTCGTGGCCGATCTTCACTTGCGTAACTAATAAAAATGTCACTCATGTGATACCTCCCATTCACGTGGCTGTTTATTTAAGATAATCAATTTTACCATTTCTGTAGTTATTATTGGGTTCAATGCCTGAATTTCTTGGGTTCTTTCTTGACCGGTTCCTGTACTGACACCCATTTTGCATGTTCTCGGGAAATCAGAGATTCTATCCGCTCTGCTAACAAGGTATCAGGATTATCAGCGTTCGTATACGGCCCAGCCCTTGCTAGCCAAAGATACTTCTCATGTTTTAGCTCTTCGCATGTAGAACGATAAGTAATCCAATTGTGCTGAGATTGGTTTAAGCTTTGTAAACCTTCGAGTACGACGATGAACACGCCAAGACCACCTGTAAGAAAAGCAGGAGCAGCAAAACCTGCCGCGAAAGGAATAATCGCAGCGGCAACAATCTCAGCCACTTTGGTCCATTTAAACCGCCGCTGGTTTAGCATACTCTTTTGGTCATACCATGTAATCTGATCTTCAAGCCGTTTTAGTGTCGGATTATCTGGAGTTATTGTCATATCTTCAAAGAGGATATTCTTTTTTGAGTATTCTACCACTCCTACCTTAAGTCATATTTAATTTAAAACTTCCGAAATGTTTTGTCTTATAGAGGCTGTCCAACAATTAACCAACCATCATTAGAAATGGCCTATTGAATATAATGTCTTTAAAAAAGATGCGTAGAAGACGCTTTAAAAGCAATATAAACACGAGTATCACACGCAAGTTCCATATCTTCATATGATAGCTTTGTCAATGCAACCACAAAGGGAACACCCACATCAACCACCAGCCTGACGAGCGGACCCATATTCTTTACCTCTACAATAGTCCCAGAAAATACGTTTCTTGCGCTTGAATCAATCTCATTTTTAGAAATAAGTATGTCTTCAGGTCTGATCGAGACCGAGACATTTCCTGATTTCAATGTACTGGACACCATGTATATCCCATCAGTATGAACTTTAGAGATACCATCATGAACAACCGATTTTCCATGAAACAAATTCTCAACACCTACAAAATCTGCAATAAACTTTGAATTAGGTTTTCTGAACACATCATCAGGCGCACCTACCTGAATAATCTGTCCGCTTCCCATCACAGCAATCCTGTCACCGAGAGAAAAAGCCTCTTCAAAACTATGTGTTACATGGATCGTTGTAGTCGCTTTAAGTCTGTGTATCCTTTCAAGTTCATCACGCAGTCGTTCGGTTGTTCGGGTATCCAGTGCAGACAATGGCTCATCCAGAAGCAGCACCTTTGGTTCTATTACAACCGCACGTGCGATTGCGATACGCTGCTGCTCTCCTCCGCTCAACGTGCCAGGATATCGGTTCAACAGATGCGAAACGCCAAGAAGTTCTGCGATCTCATTCATTTTTGCTTTAGTTTCACTACTGGATATTCTTTTATTATGCAACCCGAATTCTATGTTCTTTTCAACAGTCAGATGCGGAAAGAGCATATAGTCCTGGTAGACCATGCTAATAGATCGGTCCTTTGGTGGAATATCTGTAACGTCAATCCCGTTTAGAAAAATCCTGCCGATATTCGGGCGATAGATACCTGCAATCGTTTCGATGAGGATTGTTTTACCTGCGCCGGTTGGACCTAATATGACAAAATATTCTCCTTTATTGATGTGCAGGGTCACGTCATCCAGTTTGAATTCACCAAGATCCTTGGACACATTCTCAATTCGTATCATTTGTGTTACCTAATATAAGTGAACAACATCACCACGACGTTCAAAGATATATAAGGATATAATTGATATAATAATCAAAATGATTGCAGCGGACATTGCTAAATCAAGATCTCCGCAGGACATATTCAGATAGAGGGATATGGGCAATGTTTCGGTTTTCATCCGTGTCGCACCAGCCACCATGAGGGCTGCTCCGAACTCCCCTATTCCTTTTGACCACGTTATGATCCCTCCTGCCAAAAGACCGTTTTTTGACATGGGAAGCGTTGTGCGCAAGAAGGCCTGTGTCGGAGTACATCCAAGTGTCTGTGCAACGTACTCATACCTTGGACTGATCCCTTCGAATGTTGAACGCATAATCCGCAGCATAAACGATATATTCACAGTAAATTGTGCGATGATAATTCCGAGTGGTGTGAATACGAATGTCAGTCCTATATCTGCAAGCCAGGTTCCGAACGAGGTAGTGCCAAATAGCAGTAGAAGCCCTACTCCGGCCACGAGAGGTGGCAGCGCAAGCGGTAGATCAACGATGGTATTGATCATTGTTTTACCAAAAAAATTATACCTTACAAGTGCATACGATGCAGGTATAGAGACCATAATGCACATTAATGTAGAAATAAATGAAGTGAACAAACTGAGCTTAATTGCAAATTGGATCTCTCTTGATGCAATACTTGACAATAAAATATGTTGGTTCGTATGTGTAAGAATGCATGCGACCAGCGATATGATAAAGATGGTCAAAAATAATGTGATCGTAATGGTAAATATCTTGAGAGTTGATTCCTTGATCATTATTTACTCGTCCTTTAGTGCTCAAAGGGCCTTATCGTTCATGAGTATACCTTCAGTCTTCGTATTTTTCATTCGGGTAAGTTGTAAAACCATGTTTCTCGAAAACCGTTTTTCCTTCTGCTGATGCAACGAAATCCACAAATTTCTTTGCAGCATCATTCTTATTTGAAAATGATAATGTACCGATCGGAATGATCTTTATAATGTTCTGTTCGGTGTTTATTGCCACAGTCTCTATCTTTTCACTGTTTACAACCAGATCTTCCCAGATTATCGATGCGTCCCCTTGATCCATGGATATATAGACTATAAGTTCATTTACGGTAGCACCGCGAGCAATAACATTTTTCTCCACATCATCATATATCCCATTGTCTTTAAGCAATGTATCCCCTAATTTGCCAATCGCTACTGCCCTTGAATCTCCGAGTATAACCTTTACTCCCGACTTTGCAAGGTCATCCAGGGATGTTATATTCGCAGGATTTCCTTTCGGTACCGCGATTACAGGCACATGGTATGCGATAAGTTGCTCATAATCGGTAAATCCCTTTTCCCTTGCAACTTCAAAATAATATGTTGCCCCGGGCATGTATACATCTCCTTTTTGTGTAAGTTCGATCTGGCTTAAGAGTGTATTTGAACCTGCATAATTGTAGTTTATGGAAATGCCATTCTCTTCTTCAAAGAGTAATCCGATCTCGTCCATTGGCTTCCTCATCCCTGCGCCACAATATACAAGAAGTGACTGTGCGTTTTCTGTCGTTGACGAAATGAGTTCACTGTCAGTTTCATTGTTGGGTACAGTCTGTTCCGGCTCCTCCCGGATGCATCCAAGTGTAATTGTGCTGCAAAGCAGAATTACCATTATCAATATTTGAACTTTTTTCATGGAGTTTAAGCATACATGATGCTTGATAAGGTTTTCTATATAATACGATGTGGTTTTTAGGACGCTAAGATGCAAATCTTAAAGAAATACAATCACATCACCATCATTATTACAATCACAAAGAAACTATTTATACTATAAACAATATAGAATAAACCAGATGGGCATATTATTAATATCCTTTCCTACCCAATATATACAACCTGCAAAAATACCTCCTAAAAATAAAATGCCCATCATTTCCTTTTCTTAAGAGGGTTGTACTCGTGTCAAATATATTCAACAAACTACATCCGAGAATTCAGGATGCACTTTCATTAATAGGATTTACTGAGCCTACCCAACCTCAAACACGTACTATTCCAAAAGTGTTAAAAAAAGAAAACCTATTGCTTATTGCTCCTACCGGTAGCGGCAAGACTGAAAGTGCAATGCTTGGAGTATTTCATCATATCCTTGATCTTAATGAATCAGAGCGCACTGGTATTTCAGTACTATATATCACACCACTGCGTGCACTTAACAGGGATATGCTTGGTAGGTTAGAGAAATTTGGCAAGATACTGGATATCGATGTCCAGGTACGTCATGGCGATACTTCAAAATACCAGCGGCAAAAACAAAGTCTGCACCCACCTGATGTACTTATAACAACTCCTGAGACTCTACAGATACTGCTGGTTGGTCGCAGGTTACGTACTCACCTCGAGTCTGTGAAATATGTAATAGTAGATGAAGTACATGAGCTTGCCTCCAGTAAAAGGGGTGCACAATTATCCATAGCACTTGAGAGACTTGTGGAGGTAGCCGGAGAATTTAAGAGGATCGGTCTTTCTGCCACCGTTGGTAATCCTATCACAGTGGCAAGGTTCCTTGCAGGGACTTCCAGGGATATGTCTATTATAGAAGTATCAATGTATAAGGATCTCGAATTTAACGTAATAACCCCACAAATCACTCCCCTGGACCGTACCAGTGCCCGTACATTAGCCTGCACACCTGAAATGTCATCGCACCTGCGAGTGATATGGGATATAATAGATTCCCATAGATCAACTTTGATCTTTGTAAATACCAGGGAAGCTGCGGAAGCACTTGGCTCCAGGTTCAGGATGCAGGATAAATCCATTGGTGTGCATCACGGTTCTCTGTCAAAAGAATCCAGGATCGAAATGGAGGACCTGTTCAAGTCAGGGAAAATAAAGGGTCTTATTTGCACCAGTTCCATGGAATTGGGTATTGATATCGGAGATGTGGACCATGTGATACAGTACATGTCGCCAAGGGAAGTATCCAGGCTTATCCAGAGAGTAGGCAGGGCCGGACATTCCATTCATATGACATCAAGAGGGACGATCATTACCACATCCATAGATGATGTACTGGAATCATGGGCTATAATCCACAGAGCCTATGAAGGTTTATTAGAAAAAACCCTCATACATGAAGGGTCTGCTGATACACTTGCAAACCAGGTAGCAGGGATGGTACTGGATTTTGGTGAAATGGATAGTGATCAGGTATATAATATAATAACAAGGGCATATCCATACCGCAATACTACCAGGCAACTGGTCGATGCTTTACTTGAACAGGTAGACACAAACCGGCTGGTATGGTATGAAAAAGAGAAACGAAAAATAGGGAGACGTCGAAAGAGCTGGCAATATTATTATTCGAATCTCTCAATGATCCATGATGAGAAGAAATATATTGTCCTTGATATGGTAAGTGGTAGGTCGGTAGGAACACTGGATGAGATATTTATAATCAATTTCATCAAACCCGGTGCTGTATTCATAGCTAAGGGGGACATGTGGAGGGTAATGGAAATACTTCATGACAGGCAGAGTATTAAAGTGGAACCTGTGCGCGACCCTGGTGGGGAGATCCCGAACTGGATAGGAGAAGAGATACCTGTGCCTTTTGAAGTTGCTGCGGAAGTATGTAACATCAGGTCAGCAGTGGCAGAAAAGATCAGATCATGTCTTACGGATGACGAGATCATCAATGAGTTCCGGAGAGTATATCCATCAGATAAAGAAACTGTTAAGGATGTAATACAACTTATTCGCAAACAGTTGAATGATGGATTTATAGTGCCGGTTAAGGATACTATTGTGGTAGAAGATGCGCAAAAGTCAGTGATCATCAATATCTGCGGCGGTCATAAGATCAATTTTACTTTCGGAAGATTGTTGAGTGCACTGCTTTCTGCACGTCTGGGTACCAGCGTAGGTATGGAAATTGATCCGTATAGAATTAAACTGGATCTCCCGCAACGGGTTGGAGCATCGGATGTAATTAAACTTATCAATGATCTTGACCCGTCCCATGTAGAACCTATTATTGAGATGTCCCTTAAACATACGACATTCTTCAAATGGAAGATGATACAGGTTGCCAAGAAATTCGGTGCTCTTAGTGTTGATTTTGATTATACGAGGATCAGCATGCAAAAATTGCTGGACGTATATGAAGGATCACCTATGTATGATGAAGCAGTAAGGGAAATATTCCAGGATAAACTGGATGTTCCGGGAACAATAGATATAATCAGTGATATTACAGCACAAAGGACCGTACTGGTACGGGGGGATTCAAGTCCCATTGGACTATCAGGGTTCACAGGCAGCCGTGACCTGGTTTCTCCGGCCAGGGCTGATGCGTCTATTATCGAGGCTTTAAAACTGAGGATCATGAACGACCGGGTGATCTTGTTCTGTGTTACTTGCAGGAAATGGGTATCAAGAAGAAAAGTCTCAAACGTACCTGATATCCCTGAGTGTCCGTTATGTGAGAGCAAGATGATAGCTGCTCTAAAACCATGGGAAGAAGAAGAGATCAAAGTAGTGCGCAAGAATGACAATAACAAGACTGCAGATGATATGAAAAGAACTCGCAAGGTATATAGGAATGCCAATCTTGTACTGTCCCATGGTAAAACTGCTATCATTGCCCTGGCCAGCAGAGGACTGGGACCCAAGACCGCATCCAGGGTCATCAGGAAGATGCGCAGGGACGAAGACGGGTTCTACCGGGACATCCTGGAAGCTGAGAGAAATTATGTACGTACTAAAAGGTTCTGGGACTGAAACTGAAATTGTGGTAGTTGGTTTAAAAATCCAACCGAAGTGAGGATTTTGTTCTAAAATATTGCCGCTTGAGAAATCTGTGTAAATCTGTGTTAATTCGTGTCTAAACAAATAAATTCTAACAAGGACGTGTACATTGCTTACGATTTTTATCCTGGGTTACACTTTCTATGGAATAGAAAGTAATCTTGATAGACTTTGAAAGCATTTTTTCAGACACGGATTAACACGGATTGACACGGATTAAAATATCTCAACCGATCACAAATGGAATCAAATTTCGCCAAATATATCATAACAGGCTGTCCCAAAAGTCCAAAAAATGAAAAATTTAGACCTTAGTTCTTGATTTAAAGGCATAATTAGACTCCTTTTCCATGGGAATTTTAGTTTTGAGACACCCTGATAAGATATATACATATAGAATAGATACAGTGAAAAAATTATGGAAAATAATCTCGAATTGATCGGTATAAGAACTCCAATTATCAATGTTGGAGATGATATGGGTACAGTGCTAATACAATCCATACAGGACTTAAGATTAAAACTTCAACATAACGATATTATAGTCCTGGCCGAATCTGCAGTAGCCACTGCCGAAGGCAGGATGGTAGATCTAAAAAATATAAATCCGGGCCAACAAGCAATAGAATTGGGCAGAAGATATTGCGTAGACCCCAGGGAGATGGAGCTGATTCTCGAAGAATGTAGTGAAGTTATAGGCGGTGTCCCTGGTGCAGTACTTACTATTACGAAAGGAAATATGTCGCCGAATGCAGGAATTGATGGTTCTAATGCACCGGATGATTGTGTCGTGCTATTACCAGAGGATCCGGCTGCCAGTGCTATGCGTATTAGAAAGCAACTGCAAGAAGCTTTTCAATGCCGTTTAGGTGTTATTATAGGGGACAGCCGTACCCAGCCTATGAGACTCGGATGTGTAGGAATAGCTCTGGGCTGTGATGGGATATTGCCTGTAGAAGATGCAAGGGGCAGCAGGGATCTATTCGGAAAACAGCTTACTATAACAAGAAAAGCCACGGCTGATAACATGGTATCTGCGGCACAATTATTAATGGGGGAGGCAGGGGAGGGAATACCTGCTGTAATAGTAAGAGGGTATGGCATGATCGTTGTGGATGAGAACGTAGAGATACCCATATTCTCTAAGGAAGAATGTATGTATTATAGCAATATATCAAAATAAGGTATCCACTTCAAATCTAAGGGTAATTAGCACCTCCATACACCTGGGGGAATTCCAATGATCTGTGGTACCAATTAAGACATACCAATCTCCGGGTTTGATACCATTTGGATCATAATAAGTTATTTGTTCAATGTTTTGCTGGCAACTCACTGAACTATCCCTGAGTATAGCATCCGGGTCACATAGCCCTATATCGATATCATTTAATAACGCACCATAAACAGGATCTATTTCTTCAGTAGGAGGGTCATTCCATGTAACCGTCACTTTAATATGGTGATAGGTTTTATCATTTGGTACTGTAAATGGCCAGCATTGATCTCCGGATGAGTCTATCGTTTCTCCTATTAAAACAGATTTCCGATTCGGACCATCATAAATGGCTTGAAATAGATCTACTTTACCATAGCCAATATCATCATCTACGTGGTTATCTGCATGTCCTGCAATTAAATCATTATCACCAATATCAATACCACTTCCAATGATCATTGCTTTTACTTTGGCAGCATTCATCTCTGATTTTTCGAAATCGTAAGCGTCGATGATTAATGCAGCTATACCTGCTACATGTGGTGCTGCCATGCTTGTGCCAGTCAATCTATATAAATTATCGTAATTATTATATACACCATCTCCGTTAAGAATGTCTAAAAATTCACTTTGGTCATCCTTTTTTCCTCTTGCTGAAACAACACCATCAGCTATGGAATCTAGTTTACCATCACCATTATTATCGTTTGTTAATGCATAAGCTCCTCCCGGAGCTACAACTTCAGGTTTATTTCTATCCTTTTCAATCCCCTTATCTCCAGTATCGCCACGACTACTATAGACTGCTACTTCATCAATTTGTGTACCGAATATGGTATTATCTCTTGATGCATCACTATCTTAGCAAACCAATGATTAGTAGCACCGACAGATATCACATTCTTTGCAGTTCCCGGACAAATAATACTATTATAATTTCAGCTAATAATATCACCATTATCTTGATCATGATCAACACCCATATTTCCGGCAGCTTGTATAAAAATCACGCCATTTATCGCCGCCAAATCACCCTGCTGTTCCCATTTG
Source organism: Methanosarcinales archaeon (assembly GCA_021108405.1). Lineage (GTDB taxonomy): Archaea > Halobacteriota > Methanosarcinia > Methanosarcinales > Methanocomedenaceae > Methanomarinus. The sequence continues at coordinate 1,943 of JAIOQW010000288.1, read as the reverse complement.
GTTGTACCATCTGAATTTATCATTATATTATTATTATTAACTATACCTAAACTCATACTTATTACCTGAGCATGTGCATCATCCACTGCGTGATCTATTGCATCATATATTTGCTGGTTTATATTACCCAAAGGCCCAGGTTGACCTAAGGCCTTAATGACAACCAGTTCGACTTCTGGAGCTACTCCTTCGTACCCGGATGGTGCACTATCATTATTAGCAATTATTCCTATAACATGCGTGCCATGACCATCCTCATCTTAGGCATAATCACCATCTATCCAATTATCTCTGACATCAAGTTCATAGACAGGGGTTGGTAAATAGGGGTGATGGTGATCTATTCCAGAATCAATTACTGCTAATCTAACTCCTGAACCTTTTAATTCATGATCTATTTCCCTTACAAAATCTACACCTGTCATTTTTTTGGCCATGTACAATTCACATTCAGCTAATGATGAGCTACCCAGTGTGCTGGTGGAGTGGATACAAAAGGGGATAAATGAACAAAACAATAAACAAAAAGGAGGAAAACCCGTGACAAAAAAATCAGATGAGTGGTTAAATCAAGCAGAATATGACATGGAAACGGCAAACTACCTATTCGACGGAGGAAAATATTTTTATGCTGTTTTTATGAGTCACCTATCGATTGAGAAAGCACTTAAAGGGTTATATAATAAAAAATTCAAAAAAAATCCTCCTAAAACACACAATTTAATTTTTTTAATTGAATTGATTGATCTGGATATTCCAGATCAACTTTTTAATGTAGTTTTTATCTTAAATAGAGTAAGTGTTCCGGCACGTTATCCAGATAATCTTCAAAAGATGTTAAAAGAGTTTAATAAATGGAAAACTAAAGAAATACTGGAACAGAGTAAGGAGGTGTTAAAGTGGTTAAAAGAAAAGTTTTAGAAGTAACAAAATACTTACAACAATGCCTGAAAGAAACAGGCCTGAATATCTCAAAGATTATTTTATTTGGATCACAAAGTAAAGAAGAAGCGACAGAAGAAAGCGATATTGATATAGCAATAATTTCAAAAGATTTTATTGGAAAAGACATTTTCGAAAGAGCACATATGACAAAGGATGCTGAAATAAATACTATAAAAAAATTCATGTTACCTCTTGATATCGTTACATTAACTACAGAAGAATTTGAAAATGAAACATCACCAATTGCTGAATATACTAAAAAAGGAAAAGTGATGTATGCAGCATAATTTAATTACCAAAGATGAAATCCGTCCCTTCTTTCCATTTTATTTCAACTGATAAATCACAACATCCCCATTTTCGAATATCTTATCAAAGGACTCTAAATCCGAGCGTTAGCAAGGTTTTTGTTCTAGTATATCAAGTATAACTTGATGTACTCAAGAAAATCCGACCGAAGGGAGGATTTTGTTCATAAATATTTTCCGAACTAATTTTTATTATATATGTATAAATTTATTTTGATTCCTGAACCTTTTAATTTCACTACCAAAGATATGACTGCCAATACCAGTGGTTACGTCTATGTTAGAATTATCAGATAATACCATGAATACTATGACACATATAATTATTTTAACTGCAAGTTGGTTCGTAGTTATAGGCTGATGTTTCTGCTATTATAACTGCTTTACATAAAAAGGAGGGATCTCTGAACTGCAAGAGATGAACACAAGGTAGGCCAATTTTTTCTATTTACTGAATGTGGGGATGTTTATATAGATTTAGTTAGCCGATAGCTATTGGATTTATGCTTTATTAAGTACTATACGTATTGAATGACCATGGTTTTTCACAGGTTTTTACTACAATTGAATCTTATAATACGCTCTCTCATTATGATAACCATGCTGCTATTATCTCTTGAGTATCCATTAAGGATAATATATGGTTTTTTACAGGAATATCATCCAACCAGTGATGAATAGCATCTTGAG
>JAIOQW010000316.1 GCA_021108405.1 Methanosarcinales archaeon | reverse complement strand
AGTAAGAAGATCTATATATTTATTTTGACTGTCAAACTTCGTTTGGTTATAATCTTCATTTGCTTCGTGTCAATTCATCTGCAATCAATTCCGCCTGTTTAAGCACAGTTTCTGTTGCGAGTGCCTGCATATCAGGAGGATAACCATATTGCCTTAAAGTCCGTTTTACTATTACTTTCAATTTCGCCCTGACACTTTCTTTTATCGTCCAGTCTATTGATGCGTTTTGTCTCACCTTCTCAAATAAAACAACAGCCAATTCCCGCAACTTCTCTTTTTGCATCAATTCTCTTGCACTGTCATTATCTGCAATTGCCGTATAAAAAGCATATTCTAATTCTGACAACCCCATTTCCTGTGGCTCTTTGTCCATCCTCTTTATCTCTTTACTGAGTGTGATCAGTTCTTCAATAACTTCTGCAGCCGTAACAACCTTATTGTGATATTTCTTGATGGAATCTTCCAGCATTTCCATTAACGATCTGCTTTGAACCAGGTTCTTTTTCACCCTGGCTTTTATTTCATCATTAAGTAACTTTTTAAGAACTTCCAGAGCAATGTTTTTATGTTCCATATCCTGGACTTCTAAAAGAAATTCTTCAGATAGAATGGAAATATCAGGTTTCTTAATGCCTGCGGCATCGAAAACGTCAATCACCTGTTCAGTTACGAGTGCTTGATCTATAACTTGCCTGATTGCGGTTTCAATTTCTTCGTCTGTTTTGCCCCCTCCGGTGCTATCAAACTTTACCAGTCTGGCTTTTATCGCCTGATAGAACGAGACTTCGTCCTTTACATCGATTGCCTGCTCATGCGGAATGGCTATAGAGAACGCTCTTGATAATGCGGTCACTTCATCAATATACCGTTTTTTCCCGTTTTCAAGCCCAAGTATATGCTCCTGGGCAGCAAGTATTATTGATAGCTTTGTTGAGGTATCTGCAGTAAAATAATGTTCATAGGAAAAACCATAAAACATCTGGGATACGATTTCAAGTTTCTCAAGCATCAGTTGAACCGCCTGTTCCTGAAGATATGCAGGATCGCCTTTTCCTCCGCTGTCAGAATAGAATGACAGGGCTTCTTTAAGGTCAGAGGCGATTCCGAGGTAATCAACCACCAAGCCACCGGGCTTGTCTTTATAGACTCTGTTCACCCTGGCAATTGCCTGCATAAGAGTGTGGCCTTTCATGGGTTTATCAATATACATCGTATGCAGCGAAGGAACATCAAAACCGGTTAGCCACATATCCCGCACGATCACTAATTCTAATTCGTCTTCTATGTCCTTCATTCTTTCTGCCAGGGCCCGTCTTTGTTCTTTAGTAGTATGATGTTTTGATATCTTTGGCCCGTCTGAAGACGACGAGGTCATTACCACCTTGATAAAACCCTTTTTAAGATCGTCGTTGTGCCACTCCGGTTTGATCTTAATAATTTCATCATACAGGTCGGCTGCAATCCGTCTTGACATTGCCACGATCATTCCCTTGCCCTCAAATACTTCCTGGCGCTGCTCAAAATGGGTTACAATGTCCTGCGCAATCTGTTTTATCCGGTCTTCGCTGCCAATTAAAGCTTCAAGCTGTGTCCACTTTGCCTTGGCTTTTTGTGTCTCAGCAAGGTCTTCCTTTTTTAATTCCTCGTCCAGTTCTGTGACCAGTTTTTTACCATCCTTACTTAGAGTGATTTTTGCCAGTCTGCTTTCATAATATATTTTTACGGTTGCGCCGTCCTCGACTGCCTGGGATATATCGTAAATATCAACGTAATTACCAAAAACTGCGGGCGTGTTCACGTCTGTTTTTTCGATAGGTGTACAGGTGAACCCGAGATAAGTCGCATTGGGTAGGGGGTCGCGCGTATATTTCGCAAAGCCGTAAACTATCTTTTTACCTACCACATTTCCCTGTTCGTCCCTGTCATCAATGGTTTTTGCCTTGAATCCGTACTGCGTCCGGTGTGCTTCATCGGCAACTACAATGATGTTTTGCCTGTCTGATAGTTTCGGGTAAACATTACCTTCTTCGGGCTGGAACTTCTGGATGGTAGTAAATACCACTCCACCGGATGCGACGTTCAGCAGTTCTTTCAAGTGCTCCCTGCTCTTCGCCTGGACAGGATCCTGCCTGAGAAGTTGCTTTGATGCTGCAAAAGTATCAAACAACTGGTCGTCCAGATCGTTTCTGTCCGTGATTACCAGTATGGTCGGATTGTCCAGGACGAGAACGATCTTGCCGGTGAAGAACACCATTGATAACGATTTACCGCTTCCCTGCGTATGCCAGACCACACCGCCTTTGCGGTCTCCTATAGGCTGGGAATCCACCCCGGGAAGATTATAGCTTTCGGGTGATTCTTTTATCATAAACTCATCTGTCGTTTTGGTTTTAGAATATCCCGATGCCCGTAGTGTCGATTCCACGGCTCGATTGACTGCATAGTATTGATGATATGCAGCCAATTTCTTTGTGGTAACTTACTTTGATGCCTTCTGTTAGCATTCGGTGAAATTCTTCGTTGTTGGCGATTAGTTCGGGAGAGTTAAGGCGCTGTATCTGCTTAATGGCGTCTTCTCTAACATCTGCCGGAATCATTGGGTTGATTCGGCCGACGGCTGTGCGCAGGCGATCTGTGAGGAGGACATCTTCAAAAGAGCTCCTTTGTGGCGTTTCGCTGTCAGGTGCAATGTAGGGGGCGTAAATGTACTGATAGCCCTGTTTTTCGAGGAGTTCGATGGCAAATTTTTCTATTTCGGATTCGGTGATCTTATTTTTTGTCATCTTTTATTCCTGTAATGCGCTGTATCTCTTTGTCAAAATCGGAAAGGTAATTTTTATCCTGCTTTTTCTTGAATATTTCATATTCTTTATTGGCCAGGGACAGAGCAACTTCATGGGTGATTGAACCGGCATTGGTCAGGATTTCATATTCGCTGAACTTCAAAAAGGCATTCATTTTTTCAATCCAATCTTTCATATACATGGGTTTATTTCGGATCGTCTGCATTTCCGCATAGTCCAGATACATGCTGACAATGCGGTTCAAATGGTCAAGTTCCTGTTTGTCCAAATAATTTTTTGCAATTGAAACATCGCGAGGCATGATTTTTCCGCCTGTACCTTTGCGCCATGATGTCAATCCCATATTTTGCTTGTCGCTTTTGGCTCGTGTGGCTATAATTTCCGCGGCGGTCTGCCCGGTAATGGCAAAGTGTAGTTTATTCTGTACCGTTGCGAAGAACTGTTTTGTGTCCTGTGCTTTTTGCGAATAGTCAATAGAAGTGGCGTAAATATCGGTGATTTTCTGATACGCCAGTCGCTCACTGGAACGGATATCCCGGATTTCTTCGAGTAAGTCATCAAAATAACGTGTGCTGAAACGGGATCCATACTTGAAACGGTCGCTGTCGATTGCAAATCCTTTGTGGATATATTGTTGAAGAATGGTGATTGCCCATTGCCTGAACTGTGTGCCACTTTCTGAGTTCACCCTATACCCCACCGCGATAATTGCTTCAAGCGAATAACACCCTACAGTACGGGTAACTTCGCGATCTCCTTCAATCTGAACTATCGAGAAATCCTCGGTAGTTGCCGATTCATCAAGTTCCTTCTCTTTGTAGATATTTTTAAGGTGCAAAGAGATATTATCCGCGCTGCATCCGAATAATTCTGCCATTCGTTTTTGCGGTAACCAGATGTTTTCATTGGCATAGAGCACTTCAATGTTGATTTTTCCATCAGGTATTTGATAAACGGTAATTTGATTGTCTGGTAATTTTTTATTTTTTGCCATATTTTCCCCCCTTAATGCGCTGTATCTCTCTGTCAAAATCGGAAAGGTAATTTTTATCCTGTATTACCCGATATTCTTCGTATTCCTGCTCAGCTTTTAGCTTCGCTTTCAATGCGCTAACTTTACCTTTATCCTGTAATATCGGGTAGTTGGATAATTCCAGAAAACTATGGAGAAATTGAATCCAGTCTTGCATTTTCATCAAAATCTGCCGCTGTGCTCGGTTTTCTGCCAAATCAAGATAGGCGGAGACGATTTGATTCAGTTGCCTGATGTGTGCTTCGTTCAGGTAATTTTTAGCAATGGAAACATCGGATTTTAAAATTTTGCCGTCCGGGGCCTGTTTCCAGTTGGTCAAACCCATGTGGATTGTTATTGCATCTGCCGAATCGTAAATAATTTCTGCTGCGGTTTTTCTAGTGATTGCCCAGTGAAGTTTATTCTGGACTGTGGCGAAAAAATCCTTTGATATTGGGGAGTTTTTGTCATAATCAGTGGAGAGGGCATAGATGTCGGTGATCTTTTGGTAAAACCGCCGCTCACTTGCACGGATTTCCCTGATTCGCTCAAGGAGTTCTTCGAAATAGTCCTTGCCGAAGACCTGATTGCCCTGTTTGAGACGCTCATCATTCAGCACAAAGCCTTTGATGATGTATTCTTTCAGGGTTTTCGTTGCCCAGATGCGGAATTGGGTGGCCTGGTATGAATTGACGCGGTAGCCGACCGAAATGACGGCATCGAGGTTGTAGAACTCTAAATCTCGTTCTACTTGCCTCGATCCTTCCGTTTGAACTGTTCGGAAATTCCGAACAGTTGAATCCATCTGCAATTCTCCTTCTGTAAATATTTTCTTAAGATGCTCGCTAATCGTTGCTTTCGATTTTCCAAACAGTTTGCCGATAGCTTTCTGTGTCAGCCAAATCGTTTCATCCTTCAGAAAGACTTCAATATTTACTTTTCCATCTTTTCCGGTGTAGAAGAAAAAATTTGACTGTTTATCAAGGAGATTTTTGTTCATTGTATTCTCCTTGTTGGTGTGTTGCTGTCGGGGGCGATGGAAGGGGTAAATAAATATTGGCAGCCCTGCTTTTCAAGGAGTTCGATTGCAAACTTTTCGATGGTGGATTCGGTGATTTTAGTCATCATTTTTTCCATTGCGTGACAACATCACTAAAATTTACGTCCTTCCATTTTTCTTTCCAAATTTCTATATATTTAATATCATTTGAAGATGGCATATAGTCAGTACATTCTTCAATCTTAACAATTGAAGGCATAACTACTGAATCGCCTATAAGCAATGCTTCACCTGTCTTCAATGAAGGTAAAGTATCTGTTAAATTGCCTAGAGAATCAGGTAACAATCGTTTTACATAATTTTGGTCATCTGGATTTGTTAATCTCATTGAAATAAAATTATTACATTGCGAAAAAATGGTTTCTGAGATTTCCGAAGGTCTTTGGCTTACTATACCAAGGGTGACTCCGTATTTTCTACCTTCCTTAGCAATTCTTTCAATTGCAGTTTTTGAAGCACGATACTTAACCAAATCACTTTTAGGAACATATTTATGAGCTTCTTCATAAACAAGCAATAAAGGGGTTTCGGAATCGATTTCACCTGATAATAACCTTTTATAATAATATCCATATTCAAACAAAATCCTTGATATAAGTGAAACAGTAATACTCAATACTTCAAAAGGTATATCAGATAAATCGATAACAGTAATATTTGAATTTTTTTCATTGTACCCTATGAATTGTTTTAAAATATCCTCAAGTTCTATTTCGTTACTGTACTCAAATAAAAATTTCAATCTTGGATTGTTTCTTATTGTTTCTAAACGTAGAACAAATCTTTCAAAATCTCCTGAATACGGCCCATTAACAAAATCAGAACCAATTTTCTCAAATTTTAAATCTTCTTCAAAATACTTTGGTACTCGATTTTCAATTATTTCACCAGTTTTTGTAGTTGGGTTTCTATCATTCTTCTTATTTATTAATTCATTATTAATGTTTTTTATATACCTAATGACTTCATCAATATTGAATTTAAGAGGTGAATCAAAATAAATTTTATGTTGTGGAAATGTTTTATTTGACTTTTTCTTATTTTCTGTGACTGCATATCGAAATTGTGAAACTTGGTTATGTGAATTGTCTTCTTTGCTTTCTATGAACAAATCACCTAATTCATCACTATCAAATAACCAATAAGGGATTTTTATATTTGATGAATTTATATGATTTGCATTAGGAAATGCCTTGCTATATTCTCCATGGATATCAAACAATAGAATATGTGAATTATTCAAACCACTATATTCACCTGTTTTACTACTGATAGCATTTTGTAAAATTTTAGATACAGTGTGCGATTTTCCTGATCCTGTTGAACCAACAATGGCGAAATGTTTATTAAAGAAACGATTTCCATCAACTGGTGTGTCAATTGAAGCATTTTGAGCTAATTTAGAAAAACAAAAGCGTTCTTCTTTATTTAAGGTTTCATTAAAGATTGCTTTTATGTCATCCTGTTTTGCAGGTAATACTTTCGTAGGTGGGATTGTTAATGAATCACCGCCACGGGAAAACTTGTTGTCCTCAATAACACCCAGTGGTTTTGCTTCTATAATATAGGTGCGTGTAGGTGTCTTATTTTCGTCAATTACTATTGAGTAACTTTCAATAATTGCGATTAATTTATGGTTATCGTCATCAGCGATTTCCAAATACGACCCTACTTTCAACTTTTCAACTTGTTCATCTGTTGAAACAAATTTGCTCAAATCGTCAACAGATATTTTTACCTTATTAGGATATACGGCAATAACCTCTGCATTCATATTTTTATATTCATCCGTCATAATAAATCTCCTATTTTAATATTTGTTGAATTTCCGAAAGTTTACTAATTTCAATATTTACTGTATCAATATCAAATGATAGCTCTATTGGGGTAGTATGATAAAATTGATAGATCTTCTTTGTGCATCCCAAATCGCAACCAAGCATCGCTTTTAAATTATCATTATTGTTAATGAACTTCATCGAAATTTCATTTTTAATGGTTGATTTCACTTTAAGACTTTTTGTGTAAAAATCAGCATCCATAAAGTCATAACCGTCTTTAATTATATTGTTTTCAGCGATTAACTCAGTTTTTAATCTCTTAAGATTATCTTTAGAAATATTTATGAAATATATATAAGGAGCTCCGGACTTAATCTCTCTAACAAGCTTCTTATAATATTTTTTCTTTATGTTATACACTGTTGTTTTGATAGCTGAAACATCTTCTGACCCACTTAACTCAATAATAAGAAAGCGTTCCCAATTATCTATGTTTCTATAAGTAAAATGGCGTCTTTTGATTTCGGCAATGTATTGTTGTTTTCCTTTATAAATTCGATAAGCAGAATCAAATACAGTTTTACGGTTTCCAGTGATTATTGCTAAAATTTCAGATTTAGTACACGTCCTTTTTTTTATATCCAAATTGTTTGTAACAATTTTTCTCAAATGGTTTGCAATACTGCCATAATGAACTAAAGCTTCATCGAAATTAGAACAGTCTGAATTTGATTTTATTATTTCTACGGCTTGAATGAATTGTTCTTGAAATGACTTTGAAAAATGTAGTTCAAAATTTGAAAGAAAACCATCTTTTATAGGCTTGGTAAAATCATCCTTTTTATTCCCTAAAACTCTATCGATCTCACTACTTGTAAAATTTCTATTTTCTTCTTTAACATTATTAAAATAGCAATACAGATAATATTTTTTTGTTGGAATTGCCTGATACTCATTTATAAGTTGAATAATAGGTTCTTTTATTTTTGCAGGAGTATATTTTTGTGTCTCTTTATACTTCACCTGCATTACAAAATCGTTTGTATTGATATCTTGAATTTGTTCAAGGCAAATAGGTGTGGTGTCATCTGTGTTGAATAATTCAAGAATAGTTTTGTCTATTTGAAATTCAAAGCCTTTAATTGCATAATAACCTCCGTCAGACATTGACTCCCTCCATTTCTATCCTCACTTCATCACCCATTAAATTCGGCAATAGAGCATCACGCAGTTTTTCGAGTGTGTGAATTTGGTTACTATTTATTGAGATTTTATAAAAAAAATCCCTGCCGAAAATTCTATTTCCCTGTTTTAGCCGTTCATCATCCAGCACAAAGCCCTTGATGATGTATTCCTTCTGGATTCTGGTAGCCCAAATGCGGAATTGGGTGGCCTGGTATGAGTTGACGTGGTAGCCGACTGAAATGATGGCATCGAGGTTGTAGAATTTTGTTTTGTATTTTTTAACATAGCTGGCAGTATGTTCCAAAATGGAACTAACTGAATCTTCCTGTAATTCACCGGAATCAAAGATATTTTTCAAATGCTTGATGATGGCTGGACGCTGAACCCCATACAACTTTGATATTGCTTTCTGTGTTAGCCAGATGGTTTCATCTTGAAGAAACACCTCTATGTTCACTTTGCCCTCATTTGAGGTATAGAGGATGAAGTCGGATTGTTGTTTTACAATATTTCTTTTGTTCATATATTACCCTCTTGTTGCTCTAATTTCACCCTGACTTCACCACTCATCAGTTTTGGTAATAGTGTATCACACAGTTTTTCGAGGAGTTGGATTATGAATCCTCTATAATAGATTCGGTGATTCTGATCATGATTAACCACTCCCACTCACCGATTTTTTTAATATCTCATAATGTTCAGGAAATACACTCTCCATCATTTCCATAAGATACTTTACATTATTTTGACTTTCTTGAACAAGAGAGGGATCAAATCCTTTTCCTGTTATATGAGATAGGTCATTCGTGAATTTATATATCGCTGTTTTTTTATTTTCATCAAAATCCAATGATTCAATTTTACGATAAAGTCCATCGGAATTTGGAACTATCATCATTAAAAAAGATTCAAGGAGTTTTCTTGATAAATTTGGGATGTGGTAAACAGATTCTATTGTTCCATCTGATTCAAAATTATATATTACTTTAAATAAATACTGATATTCACTTTCATACTCTTTTAACAATTTATCCATGATATCCAATGTAGCAATTCTGTTGCCTTCAACGTATTGGTTTTTAATCATATAATATTCTTTACCACCATCACGGTTAGGATATCTTTTTAACCAATTCAGAAGTAATTTAAGAAAATCAAAATTGTGTGTCAAAATAAAAATTTGAGCAGAATCCTTTACCGCATTTTTTAAAAATGCAAATGCCTGGAATAATGAATTTGCGTCCAAGCTAGAAATAGGATCATCAATAACAACAATACCGTCTTTAAGATCAAAGACTTGATCTTTCAAATGTATTGTGAAATAAACGAAAACAATTGCAGTTTTTTCTCCTTCGCTCAGATTTTTAGCAATTTTGTCTTTTCTTTTTATTACATATCCTTCATCAGCGATTTCAAAAGTAAGTTCATCCCTACCCAAAAAAGTCATTAAATACTCGTTAATTTTTTCACATGCTGGGCCTGAAGTAGAAATTTTGTTTTGGTTATCATTAATTCTCTGTTGTATTTGCGCTATACCTACATTAGCAGGGTCTTTTGGATTGCCTTTTTCCATCTGAAGTATTTCTTTTTGCAATTTTTCAATTTCTACTTTTAAACATTTCACATTGTCGAATATTTCGCTTAAATAATGGTTTTCGAGTTTGCTTGTGGCCACTTCTTTTGCTTGTGTGAAGTTATCGGTTTTCTCGTTATGCTTCAATATTTCATCATTTACTTTCTTTACAGCATATATGAATGACTTTGTGGAAATATCTGCAACTAACTCCAAAGGGGTCGCTGTATTTGTCCTTTTATTTTCGATTTGCTCTCTGAATATAGAAATACTTTCCAATAATTCTGTTTTACATTTTGCAAAGATTTCTGCTTTAAGAAAATAATCATTTCGAAGTTCAGCATAAAGATTTGCTTTATCCAAAACATTTAAAGTTTTTATCGTACCACACAATTGCTCAATTTCGTGTATTAAAATATCAATATCATCCTTAAGTTTCTTATCGGCGTCATTAAAGTAGGCCAGTAATTCTGAAATACGTTTAGATGGTAAGGGTTGATTGCAGAATTCACAATTTGATGGATTCTTTGCGGTATGCAATGCTATTCCTTGCTCGACCCATTTAGAAATATCTGGATTTTCTTTCAGTCTTTCTATTATCGCCGTTTCAACCGTGCTCTGTAACAATGATTTGGCATTGAGAATAATTGCATTAACATTTTCGTTGATATCACCTATGGATAATTCATTAAGAATTGGACTTTCTTGTTGCTTCAAGGTAAGCGAAAAAATATTTATTTCTTCTTCTGATAGAATTTGTTTGGATTTTAACCTTGAGAATGCCTGCTCTGCATTATTTTTACGATAATTTCTTGCTGAAACTCCACTGGTATTAGTACTGATAATCTTTGCGACATCTGTAAAATGCTTCCCCTTTTCCTTCTTTTTTCGTTCAAGTTCTTTTTTCTTCTGATCTAATTCTTTAATTTTGCCAATATCGCCTTTTTTTTCCTGATCTCCATATAGGATTTTTTCATCCTGTTTTATTGTATCTGCCAACTCTTTGTTTTCTTTACCAAGTATAAAAATAGGTTTTGCTTTTCCACTTAAAATTTCAATGTTTTCGGAAATGTAGTCCTGATTAAATACTCTAATCTTATTGTCAAATATGTTTTTTTGAGTGAAGTCCCCATCATCAGTCTGAATTTTATATTCAAGTTCAGGATATATTTCAGATTTGTCTGTCTCAAAAGAAGCGAATAACTGTGATAATGTTGTTTTTCCAGAGCCGTTCCAACCATAAATCAGATTAAAACGCTTGAATTCCGGCAGGTTGGAATCCCATTTATAATCGGTGAAAATACCAAGATTTTTGATTTTTTCTATTTTAGTAATCATAATTTCATCACACTCTCGCAATTTTTATGAAGGTAAAGTTCAAGCCCTTTTCCAGGTAAATATTCGGGATAGATTTTAAAAAACTCTTCTTTGGCATTTATGTACGAATTGCTCGATATATTTCCATTTTGAGCAAGATAAATCAGACCTATTGATGGTGAACGTGATCGTCCCTGATTACAATGAACAAGTATTTTCTCTGTATTTACATGGTTTTTAATGAAGTTCATGGCGGATTTCATTATTGGATGTGTGAATTTTGAAAGCAACTCTCGATCCATATCAACAAGATTAAGGAACAGATTGTTATCATTCTCATAAATAAGGTAATTGGGATGAGAGGAAGATAGGTTTCCTCTATAATGAATACCTTTTTGATGACACGTTTTGCAAGCATGAATGATCGCAAAATCTGAACCATTAGTTGAACAATCGAAATCATTACCAACATATAAGTTCTCGATTATTTCCTTCATAAAGATGCCACCATCTCAACCATGACTTCCCTGCTCATCAATTTAGGCAAGAGCGTATCACGGAGTTTTTCAAGGGTGCGGATTTGTTTTATATTGTCTCTCAATTTATTTATAAATGTTGAAGTAAACTGATTGAACTTGTTCAATTTCCCTAAAGGCGCAATTTTAATTTCTGTAGACAATGCAATATCTCGATTTAGGCCAGGAACTGCTGAGTCTGAATTCATTTCTTCAAAATTGAGTGTCTTTAGTAAGAAGTATTCATACAATAATCCTGCGGATTCGACTTTTGATTTTATATAATATGTCGTGTCAATCGGAAAAAAGTTATCCCATAGGTAAATTACTTTACCAAGCGTGCCTTTTCTACCAATGACAATCCCAGGCCCTTCAACTAAAAATTCAGAGTGATAACCGACAACGCCACTTGAGCCAATTACTGGATAAACTGTGCCTGTTCTTATTTCTTTTTTTAACCCTTTACCATAAATAAGCTCAATAACATCATCCAACGTGCCTTCCTCCCACCCCTCGTCCGCCTCCTCCACAAACCACTGCCGGAAAAGCGTTTTCCCCATGGCTTCGAGGGTCTTGTTCTGGCGGTGGAGCAGGTCTATCTTGTCGTCGAGGCTGGAAAGCACAGAGGCGATGGCGCGCTGTTCGGGGAGAGGGGGAACTGGAACAGGTATTGTTTCAACAACTTTTCTTGCAGCAATGTTGACTTGAACAGAACCATGAGATGCCTGAGTTATCAAGTTGAAGCCTTGGCGTGAGGATAAGAAATAATATAAAAACCTTAATGTAATTATTTTTACATCAGGTCTTAATATTAATAAGGCTTGGCTAATAATGCCTTTAGGGTCATTTTCAGCAATTATTGATATTTTACCAACTGTGCCGGAACAACTGATAATTAAATCATTAGTTCTAACCTGAAATCTTTTTAGCGCTTTAAATTTCTCTGGTGTTATGAAAAATCGAAAATCTCGGCTATTATATATGGCATTTTTCTGTTCATAAACAGGGATACCTTCATCAACCATTTCACCTCTTTTAAGAGAAGAACCGAAAGGTCCACGAATGTACCCCTTTTCTGATAGTAAATTTCCTAATTCTTTTACCATCCACTCACTCATTAGAATCCTCCAACTTCTTAGTAGTCCTATCCTCCACTAATATCCTCATCTGCCCAATAGCAATCTGGTTCAGGCGTGTCAAGCGTTCAGCCTGTCCTACTCCCTCATTGATAAACACCGCATTCAGGTTTTCTAGATTAGCCAGACAGACCAGTTGTGAGACATTGGCAAAGTCGCGGATATTGCCAGTTTCATCAGGATTTTCTGCCCGCCAATGAGCGGCGGTTTTGCCAAACAGTGCCATATTGAGTATGTCGGCTTCAGAGGCGTAAACATGACTGATCTGTTGTTTGTTTAGGGTGGCAGGAATCAGGTTTTCCCTTATAGCATCGGTATGAATGTGGTAGTTGATTTTGGCAAGGTTGCGGCGGATGTCCCACCCCAGTTGTTTTTGCTCTTCGTCTTTGAGTCGCTCGAATTCTTTGATGAGATAAAGCTTAAACTGCGGGGATATCCATGACGCAAACTCAAAGGCAATGTCTTTGTGCGCATAAGTGCCACCATAACGGCCTGCTTTGGCAATAATCCCTTTTGAATTCGTTTTTGTAACCCATTGTTTTACTGAAAGAACAAACCGATTCAATCCGGCCTGATTTTTAATTCCCTCGAATTCGGGGGAATTAAAATTCGGATTATAGATTTCTTCCCATTTTTCTAAGGTCGCATTTTGCGTCCTTAAAAAGTTATATTCCTCTGCAGACAGTTGAAACATGAAATAGGAGGGGAAATGTTTGATTTTTCTTTTTACCTGTTCAGTGAAAGCATAAGGGAGATATCGTCTCCCACCTCTTTGGTTTGAGGTCACAATTTGTGACCTCAATCGATTGAATTCATCATCAGTAATTTGAAACATAAATTCTTCAGGAAATCGCTCGCTGTTCCGCTTAACCGCCTGGTTTAAAACTTTAGTTTCAACCCCATAAAGTAATGCCTGGTCTTCATCCAGCATTACCTGAACACCGCGGATGGTGTGGGTTCTGCTTTGGATTTCTTCGGGTTTTATCAGGTCATTTCCGTTCATACCGGCTTCACCTTCTTCAAGTTTTTACACTTGGAAATGATGGCAATATTGTGTCCCCCTGAAATTTGTGTTAATTGGGCAACAGCTTGTTGCCCAAATGACTTTTCTGTCCACCATTGGGTGGCGGGTCAGGTTTTCCCTGATAGCATTGGTTTTGGCTACCCATTCTTTTACACTGATTTTGTAACTGTTTAATCCTGCCCGACTTTTAATTATAACGAATTCACCACAATTGAAATCCAGATTATGTATCCGTTCCCAAATGCCTAGTGTCGAGTCAACCATAAAATATCGCAAGATATATGATCTGACACGGTCCTATTTTCCAGTTTTTTTTAAGATGCAGGTTTACATTTGATTTACACAAATTTTTTAACTTTATATCTGCGTTCATCTGCGTTCATCTGCGGTTCCCTTTTCCTCTCTTTGTATTACTCCACTATCACCGAAGATCTCAACAAACTCTCAAACGTCCTCGCATCGCGGAAGACACAAATCCGCCCTTGCTCGATATAGTAGATATAATAATTATTCACATCCATGATCTCAAGATCGCGCCACCCGGATGACCCGAGCATCGCACATAATACCCTGCGGCTGATCCTATGATGGATGAGTGTTCAGGAGTGTGGTGGGGATAGGTGGTTGCTGTGGATCAAATTTTGGTCTATCTTTACGATTTTGTTTAGTTGTTTATTTGGGTGTTGTGCGGGTGCATTATTGCGGATGTCGGGCTACAGCTAAAATATATTAATAATATCATTATAATTCGATCTGCGTTCATCCGTGGTTGATTATTTTTCTGTATTAGTTTAGCTCAGTATTAATTAATAAACCATAAAGGACACAGAGGTTCATAAAATAACTACATTTTCTGGTTATAATGATTTCTTTTAATTCTAAGGAACCGCAGATAAACGCAGATGAACGCAGATAAAAGTTACAATGAATTTCAATTATCTGGCAGGAAGAGATATAATCTGATTTTCTTGATTTCTAAACCCATCGAATTCGACGGTATTAAAATCAGGGTTGTTAAGTCGCTCCCAAATACTAATAAACTTGGATTAATTGCGAAACAGCTTGTTGCGCAATTGGCTTTTCCTTCATATAAAACAGATACCATTGCCTTATAAGTACCAGATTTCGTTTTGAAAACCCCTTCATATCAGGAAATTCTGCCATTAGATCGTGGTTGAGTTTAGAGAGAAACCCGTTGCCCCACTTTGCAGTAGCCTGCTTCTCCATAATATCAGCACCAAGCTCCCAATAAAAGTTAAGCATTTCAGAGTTTACTTTTACCGCAGCTTTTTGTGGAACTGTGCGAACCTTATTTTTTATTTCTTTCAGCCATGTGGAATAGTTTTTATCGATATTAACGAGTTCACTCATATCAGTTTCACCTCCACGTTCTCCGACATTTTCACTCCCTCATCACCCTTCGCAAAACAACTGCTTTGAATATATTTTTATCTTCCTCATCAGAAATTTGAAATTCACTTTCATAATACATATTTTTTGTGCGTCTCCTGTGCGGCATGCACAATATCTGTACATCATCCTGACAAACGCCCATCTTCTCTTTTACTCTGTGTATTTTATCACTTCCCAGTGCCCGCCTTTATCGGGACCGATGCGTTTTATTCTACCTTCTTTTTTGAGTTTTGCCATCTGCCATTCTACTCCTTTGTTTGAAATTCCCACAATTTTGGCCAGTTCATTCATTGTAATATATGGTGTTGTCGTTAAAATAGACAAAATTTTCTCCCTAGTTTTCTCCCTAGTTTTCTCCCTAGTTTTCTCC
>JAIOQW010000065.1 GCA_021108405.1 Methanosarcinales archaeon | reverse complement strand
ACCTGGCTGAAGTCATGCCCAAAGCGCGGCTCGAAGAATGCACGAATAGATTCAGGAAGAGGCTGCCCACTGCCCCTAATGGTGTTGATCCGGGCTTCCAGATTCGGAGTGACTTCTGGGATCTGGCTGGGGATCTCTTTTGCCTGAAGGGGTTCTTCCTCTTCCACCTGCCGCTGCACTCCCGGCTCCTCCATCCTCATCACCTGCTCAGCCACCCGGTCAGCCTCCTCCTCATAGACATCCCCGGGTTTGTTGATCCTTAGTTTTGCCTGGATGGGGAGGTTCCGGACCGCTCCTTTATCATAAATCCGAATCCGGCTGAAATCGTGCCCGAAGCGCGGATCGAAAAAGGCAGGTGTGTCGGGTACCGGCTGGCTGGGCTGCACCTCCCGCCCAATGGGCTCGTGGTGATCTCGGCGCTGCAAAATAAGGTGAGAGCTATCGCTGAGAGGAGTCCTGGGCTTTTGGAGAACAGGGGTGAAAGTCTGAGTTGTGTTTGCCTGCACTTTTGTCTGCAATTTTCTGTTCATTTGATCAATCCTCCTTACATTTTCCCCATGGCGCAATGTTCGAAAAATATCATTCTTTAAAAACTGCTTCAGCCTGACTTACTTCAGTTTCCGTTCAGGTTTATGAACTTCTCCGATGGCGCCGGGCTGTGCGGTATTATCCTGGCCGCCCTCTTTAGCTAACTCCTCTTCCAGCACCTGGATGGCACCGCTGATGCGCAGCAGAGAGCTTCTCAGGTTCGCCTGTTGGTGCTCAAGGTCAGTCAGCATTTTCTGGCCTGATTCGAACTCGATCCTGAGTTCTTTTAGACGGTTTTCCATTTGTTGTTTCATTTCTTAGCCTCCTACAATTTATATTTTGAAGCTAATCAAATTCCTGACCTGTCAACTTTCCATGAAATATGGTAGTCTTGCGGTTGACCGTAGCCTTCCAAAAAAATTCTAGTTCACCCCCTTCGGGAACACCAAGTATAACAGAGTTTGTTGACATCGATTCAAAGAAATTACATATGACATCTGGAGTAATTTCAATGGGGTAAGGATTCTCGGTTACTAAAGGAAATTTGACTTTATCACTCTTTTTTATATGCAAGCTGCTTTTAGGTTCATCTGTCCCGATGCCGACATTGCCACCTCTTTCAACAATAAACCTGTTTTTGTAATCTCCCACGACAAATAAATTATCGACATCAAACTCTCTGGCATTATAGCCTTCAGGAATCTCAGATACTTCCATCCAATTCACTGGCTCCCATCCACCATCTTGTAAATTGTCATATATTGAGTAATCCACCAATCCAGAGAAGTTTGCAAAGACTTCCAGATATTGAGTATCACTAGCTTTTTTTTCAAGAACCCTGATTTTTGTGAATGTAGTCTCTAAATATCGACTATGATTAAGAACGGTAAAGCTCATACCTTCGTGGTCATTGTGCGAAATACCAATTCGGAAAGTCAGAGTAGAAGATCCTTGACTACTTTTCTTATAGTCACGTAGTGTGAATTCTGCATTCGCTCTTTTATCACTTGTCTTATTCTTAGCGATTCTGTACCACTTCCCCCTAGTTACATGGTTTGAGTTCCCCTGCCCGGCTTTGAAAAAAGGTGCCTCAAGTTCTCCTGCTACTATTACTTCGCCTTCTTTTGTCATTTTCAAAGGAGTAATGTAATTTTTACCAAATTCACTGCCCTGAGCACCGGTATTAACGTCAAAACGCAAAGTACCATTATAAAGAGGAATGCGCCATAGTCCTCCTTGATTTACCGCCATTCCAGTTTCACGGAACGCTAAAGAGACTGCACTGTCTTGAATAGTCAGACGTCCAAATGTTGTATTATCCGTCCCGATGCCGACTTTGCCATGAACCAAAAGCCCACTAACAGGTGCTGTTTTCGATCCTGAATACTTATTTCCTATTACAGCACCACCTTCAACATCCAGTTTATTTTTTGGTTCAGGCGTCCCGATGCCGACGTTGCCATTTGCTGAAACAGTTAAGAGATGGGGACCGTTGCCTTTGTATAATCTGAATCCTCTGATATTATTGATGAAATCAGAAACCATATAAAAGTTATTGTAATAGGTTGGACTCATTCCAATCTGAAGCCCGTTCTCGATTCCTACTAAATCCCTGTTTTTGCTGCACTCGAGTTTCGGCCATTTGCTCTGTTCTCCATCCTTGCCTTTGAGCGTGAGACTGGGAACGGTTATGCCGTTGCAGAGGTTATCCAGAGCATCCTGCACATTGATACCTGTACCATAAAGATCCATGCATTTGTTAGAAAACTCAATGCCTTCAGCCTTTGGAAATGTTATTCTTTCAAGCGCCTGCTGAACATTTTCCGCGTCCGTCCATATTGGAGTGTTGGCATTATCAAAAGCAAGGTCCGCCGCAGTAATACCGCACAGCGGCTCAAACCGTGTCCTGAGATCGGTTACATTTATTATTTCTCCATTCTCATCCCATTCTATTGTCGCCAGTGGGTAGTAGCGGTGCACCACACCCTGCGGAGGCTCGTTGTCCAGCTTCTCCACGGTGCGGGTGTTCTCTCGTGCTGTGAAAGTCCAGTAATCGCTAGGAAGCATGTCGCTCTCTGAGAACCTGATCTTGATCCCGTCTTCAAGCGTTTCTTCATTTGAAGTTATGTTAGCGCCATCCCATTTTATGACCCTGGGATGGATGGTCTCCACTCCTTCAGCAGTATAATCGTGAGGCAGTCCTCCAGTCATTTTAATGATCGGACCTGCCGTGCCCGTACCCGTGCCAAAGGAAGTACTTGATGCTGACAGAGGATCATCAGGTGCTGTAGTGTCCCATACCAATTCATTCTTATTCCTGTCGATAGATGTTATTCTCCTCAATTCCCCCCAGGGTTTGATGGACGAATCACTTTCTTTTTGTCTGTCTGCAAACTCGACCCGGTCATCGGTTATCTCGATGATATCGCCTATTTCAAAGAGCTTGACCTCCTTTACCTTGACAGATGCGGCACCCTCGTTTACATTTTCGATAATCTGCGATACTGTTGAAGCATTATTCCTTGACCATTTGTACGTTTCTGGGGCATGTATCTCCACTCGGTACAGCCTGTTCTCCAGACCGGTATATTCAACACCAGGTGTTATTTCGCACAGCTTCTCAGTCTCTATGTACTCAACAGCAGTGCTCAATCTGCACTCGCCTGTAGGCCTCAGATCAGGAGGCAGAGATGTTGAGTCTTTTAAAACCTTCACCTGCGCCACAGCCTTCATTCTGTTGCATGTATCAACTCCAACAGCCACTTCCCTGAGTTCCGGGTCTTCAGCGGAAGTTACATGCCTCTGCCATACATCAACATAGACGAGATCTTTCCTGTTTTCATTAACAGTTTCGATAGACGGCGCCGATGAGTGATCCTTCTGGTTCAGGTAGGTCTCAGCCTCATCTTTCTCGTACAGCTCACCGTCCACATACAGGCGGCCTGTTTCTCCTGAAAGCGGGTCGGCGCCTGAGATCAGGAAGTTGTTTGTAAGAGACATCCCGTAAAGGATGCTGCCGAAGTGGTATGTATATTCGTCAGAGAGTACTCTGAAACCGTACTCTTTAATAGATGCCAGATCAGCAGGTGTATCAGAATCATTGCCTTTCTGAGGGATCTCTATCGAATATTTTTTCAACTCACCTGCAAAAATGTTGATCTCCCAGTAGCTTGTATTATCATTCGCGTCAATTACATAGAACTGTATAGTGGATGTGCTGCTGCTATTTATGGCGAACTCTATGGTTTCGAATTTACTGAAATCGATTGTAGAGAAGTGCTTCTTATACAATTTGGTTACTTGTGAGGCTTTTATGACTTCTCCATCTATCGAGATTTCTGCACTTCCTCCAGGTTCAAAGCTCCATCCTTTAAGTTGCGTCATCGGTTCAAGTGTGAACATCGGCGGGCTGCACTCCACAACCCCTATATGGTAGATGGTATTGCTGTCAATTCCTGTCAGGATGACTTTGGTGATATTATCAAGAACAGCGTCAAGCGGAAAAACATATTTAATCACAGAAAACTCATTTTGATCTGTAGTTTGCTCTTGTTTTTTTAATCCTATTTTGGTACCATCAAAACGGACCAGAGTGAGATGAGCATTCGCAGCGATAGGTTTTAATGCGAGCCTTAGGTATCTGTATTTCGAGAGATCCACAGGCTTTTGGAATGCGAAGGATACTTCTGCTGCATTTTCCAGCTTCAAACTCCCTTTTCCCTCGAATTTTTCAAAATAATTGACTGTCAGAGTGCCATTATTAACACTCCATCCCTTTTCTTCGCCTATATACCTGTGATCATCCACAGGCATAAGCGGCACGCCTCTTCCAATCCTGAATCCGATGTTCGGGCTTCCGCACAGCCCATCCTTCACCAGGGTCTTCATCTGATAGTGCAGCAGGTCTGTGTTCTCGTTCAGATCAGAATCAAGCAGCACCTTGCCCTGCTGAAGGTAAACCTTCCTGTAATGCTGCATTTTCTTTCTTTCATTAAATGGTATCCTAGAATAATCTCCCTTCATAGTTCCTCCTCCTTATCTTCATGAACTTTTTTATTTGTATAAACTTCTTTTTCCACATCGACGTAGAATATTCCCGCCTCAAGCCCGAAGCGCAGGTACTCATCCAGAGCCGTGCTGAGATTTGCTTCCCGCTGGGGTTGCTTCAGGTGATGGAAGGCTCCCATCTCAGAGCCGTCGTCTGCACCGGTTCTGATCTGTTCAGGGCAGGATGTGTGCAGTTGATCGTAGCCAGGGTCACCGTACCGTGTCGAAGTGAAAGCCGGAACGAGTCTGGAAAGTACTTTAGTTTTGATCAATTCGCGCTTTGACTTATCAAACGAGGTATTTTCAGCCTGAGCCCTCTTTTCCTCATCTTCCACCTGCTTTGCTATCTCGAGGTCGGGCTGGCAGCGATAGCGGCGGGGCGTCTGGGAGCCGTCAGGCACGAAGCTGTAGCGCACGCAGTTTTGCTGCCGATGGTCGACCGTTACCGTATCGGTAAAAATGACATTAGAAGCGTCGGTTAGTTCTTTGACATGCACTTTACCGAATACAGTAGTTCGTTCAATGGTGGTGGAAGGACCTGAACCGTCATTTCCATCCGAGATAGCATACTGTTCTCTATCAGGGGAATCAATAATACTGTCCAGTACCCTCAGACCTTTGATTTCAGCTGGCATGCATAAAGGACCTGTAATACTATGGTCGATTTCTATCTTGATATTCTTGTATGTGACATTCACACTCGGACTGAATGCTGGTACAAGGGTGCAGTGTACAATTTGTACCAGTTTTAAACATTTCCCTGTAACATCAATACATCCTTCAATGAGAAGACCACTGAGAATAAGTATGGCATCCGATCCCTCACCTCCGCTAATATCTAATGTCGCCACATTACCTTCATCGTCTACGATACGAAGCGCCGGCCGGTTTCCACTATTTGCCTGGATAACGAGGAACCTGTCTGCCAGTAGATCGACGGTGGTATTATTATTTACCTCGTAGGTGCCGTTGTCGGTAATTGTAATGATGGCATTTGATTTATTACCATTTTCAGGATCTGCCCAATCTATCAGTGCTTTGCTCAACGAGTCATAATCGGCATCTGGTTTGGACATTTTATCTTGCCTGGAAACAGTTTTTTCCCAGACATCCTTTTCTTGTCCAATCTCAATCAGCTCCCTTTCATAAGGTCCGCCGCCCATATCCCCACTAAACCCGTAAGAATAACTTACTTCCACTGACGTGGGCTGTGGCCCGGTAAGAAATACAAGCCTGCCCAGGACAGGATCCACAGCCACCTGCATCACATATTCAGGCGGTTTCCATCCAGGTTCCTTCCACTTGTTAAGATTGCAAATCATCAGGAATTCCGGTCTGATTTCAAGTCCATCCGCAAAAACTGCAAGCGCCGGTGTATCACCAAAATAATGGCTATCCGGCTTCACCTTACCGTTTGTATTAGCTTCATGGTATTTTTCCAGGTCCTCACGCAGCGCTCGTCGACGCAACATATCCGGGACATTCACCTCCTCTGCCATATGGGTGATGTCCCTCCTTGTCTGAGGCTGGTTGAACAGTGGTGCATCATAGCCAAGAGGGCTGAATGTATACCACGCATATTGATCCTCGGAGGTACTCCCCACATATTTGGCTGTGCTGCGTGTGACAGAATAGCTCTTAAGCCGCCACAGAAAAATACCAATGTTCGGGATGTTATACCTGCCGCCATTTTTGTCCTTCCGGCGTACATCCACAGTATGGGCAGCGCGTTCAAAAGCACCACCAAGAAGGTCCAGCCCATCTGCATCATGTAAACTCAATGTTGTGTTGGCAGGTAGAACATGGTTCAGGTTCTGTGTCGTGGCAAGGAGATGGAAAAACTCCACTACCCGCGCATGCCAGCCGGTCACATCCCACGCCAGTTGCTCAATAACCGAAGCTATCCCCTTCCTCCGCCTGTACACGAGAGTATTGGCCACATAGGCGCGCTGGCTGAAGCCGGCCGAACCGATATCATGAAGATTGCGTACTCCCATCAGATCGCCGATATACGGCACAACCCACTCCTCGCAGGTCTCGATGAACCAATTATCGTACAGACCTTCGATATCCTTTTCTATGGCATGAATCTCGGTTTCGATTACTGCCAGTAGTGCCCGCAAAGGTTCACCTTCTTTTTTATCCCGCACCCTGTAGAAAGCAGGTAACAGGTTGTAGAGGCGCTCTATATCGGTGGTGTTCATTGCCTGCCCTCCATCTTTTCTATGGTCACGCCGACCACGTTTAGAAGGAGCAGTTCAGCCGGCTGAATCTTCCCGTCCTCCAGACGTGCTTTATTTGCAGTAAGAATTGCAGGGGGCCGTATTGTCGACTGAGTATGTGCGGCATCCTTTGTAAGTTTGTCCAGATCCACAGCGATCACACCCTCCACATTCTGCATTTCCTTCAATACCTCTGCTGCTGTTACTGGCTGGCTGAAATCCCGCCATTTAAAAGTAAAAGTATCCAGCAGAGCGCGTTCCACATTCTTCTTTACATTTTCGAACAGATAGCGCAGGTCTACCAGTATTTTTGCCTGAACACTGAAGGTGACAGGTATGAAATCACCAACCTCTACCTGCTGGACCGGGTCGCACGCAGTCCTGATGGCATTAACAAGGTTAGCTTTCAGGTTGCTATCGATTGTTTTTCCGTTTTCGTCTGCAACCGTGATATGCACAAGGCGTTTTTCCTCATCCCTTAGAGCGACTGCGCTAGCTTTCCCGATATCCCCAAAAGAGCGGGCGAAATCCTTAAAATCGCGCAGGGAAACGATGCGGTCTAAAGTCAGCACGGTTCTCGGGGCATTGATTCGAGCCATTTCAAGTTTTTCCGGGTCTTTCGCCCCTGCAGCCTGGAGAGGATTCGTAACAGCTTTGATACCCAGCGGCATGGTCTGGAGCAGAGTAAGGCTTCCTGAACCTACTTCACCTTCATTCCCTGTACCGCTTCGGTAAGCTGCGACTATGTTCTCTGTACCGCTTGGCAGCCGTGCACCGCTTTTTCCATCGCCGAATATTACCATGGCTCGTGCATCATCATCTATGCGTACGAGGTAGTGCTGGTTTCGCGTATCCAGACCGTACAGGGATGGTTTTTCTTCCCACAGTATATCATTAATGCGCACTTCAAGAGTACTTTTGATACCGCTGGGCGTCGGTGCTGAAACATAAGTAAGAGGCGTTTTCTTAAGAACAAAGCGTTGGTTGGCTTTAGAACCGTCGCCGCTGCCGAGCACTTCATGTATGGTCTCACCGTGAGTGGCGTACACGACATTTGCATTAATCGTTACCGTTTTGCGAGCATAACGGTATTTCAGCCTGTCGCGGAAAAATATTCTTGTATAGCCACCTTCGTGGCTGATGTCTTTGATTACGACGATTTCATTTCGAATTATTCCTGACGCATCAGCCTGTTCCCCGCTCAGTGCCATAGGCTGTCCTGTGCAAAGATCCAGAACCATTCGGTCTAGCATCAGGTTTTTTGCACCTATATTCTCACCTGTTCCATTTTTCTCTTCTACAGGGTCATTGATGGGCATGTCTACAAGTTCCAGTCGCTCACTCTGGACATGAGCAGTAGTCTTTCGGACTGTGAAATCAACTGGTTTGTCTAGTGGATTACAGTTGTTTAAGGGAGTTCCACCAGGCTTTTCTAGCAATAATCCAGTGACTTTTCCGCTAATGCCAAAACCGTTAAGCGATGCTTCATTGATATCACTAATCATATAGACACTATATGATTCTTCAGGTTTCTCAAAAACAGTCCAGCTATCCCGAAGAATGCCTGCTAGGCTGTGTTCGAGATACACATCTGCATCGGAATAATAAGTTGGCGGGTCAGTCGGCGGTTTCAGCGGGTCTTTCCATATCTCCCACCCTGAGCCGTCTTCCGGATCCCAGTTATTGGGATAGGGATCGCCTTGCAAGTTGTCTTTTTTTGGCAGACTGTTGTAATTGGGAGCGTTGTGTCCAAAAAACCCGACTCTCTGCCTGAAGCCAAAAACTTCTTCTTCCATTCTAAGATGTTCCATCGCCCTCAGAGTATTGATGTGTTTGAGCATATCCTTTGCATCCCACCCATTCAGGATCAGGAAGGAGCTGATGTCATGCTCTTTCCATATTCGCTTCAGGATTTGTTGTTTTACATTTTCATCATTAAATTCAAATGGCTGGCTGATTACACCGCTTTCATAATCATACGGGATGAATTCATGGACCGATGGCGCATCATCTGCAAAATCCACTCGTGTACTGCCCGATCTACTGCGATCTGCTATAGCACGATTTGAATCCGCCTCAACCTTGGGATTTGATTCATACTCGACTGTGATGCGCTTGATTCGTTTCAGCAGGGTTTGTAGAGCACTATTCTCATCATTTCTGATCGCTATTAAAAGCAGGTCGCCCTCTTTGAGTTTCGTGTCGGTTCCAGCGAAATATAGCTGTTTTACTTCCGTATTTTCATCATTCTCATACACCAGTAGTTTTGGGTTATTTGTGTAAATTTTCAGTTTTTGCGGTTGTGTCAGCCTGGGTTTAAGAGCATTCCATTCAGCCCGTGCTTCAATATCCTCAACCGTCTCGAAGGTCTGCGGCAGTTTTCCCTGGGCCGGTATGTTCTGCACTTTAGTGCCTTCAGGTACTTTTGTAACACCCGGTGACCCGGGGGTATCCTCCACTGTAAAAGCCAGGAATGTGCTGGCAGCCACGCCCGGATTGAGTTCATAGCCTGTCGCACGCGCAAGTTCAAGTACCGAGCGGCGTTCAGTAGCCGTGCGCAGGTATCCTTCGCTTGCGATGCGCTCCTGGTAGAAGGTAAGCACATCAGCCGCAATTGCCCATGCATCCAGCAGGGCAATTGATGGATCATCAGAGTCACGGGTAGTAAGTGAAGCCAGCGGCTGGTTTGAACTGTCCGGAACTAATTGGGATGAAAGGCGTGCCAGCATACGCCGCATGAAAAATGCGTGTGTGCCGACGCGATAAGAGATCACCTTCTGGCTGGGTGGGTTATAGTGTTTCAGCTCTTGGGTCTCTGGTTTTTCGCAGCAACCGCAGGTATCCAGTTCCGGGGCTTCGCTCATAAGCCGCCCTCCATGTAGAACTCTATCCTACCCATCTCAGGTCTGTTCAGGTCATTATCCAGGCAGGCGATCTCAAGACGTCCCATGCTGATCCTGCCATCCTCAAACTCGCCTTGAGAAGGCTGTCTCCAGCGTCGAAAACGATTGCGTTTGGGATATCTGTCATCCATATCCACCCATTGTACTCCCTGCACTTTCATGGCAGCGGTTATTACCCGGCTCAGGTACACCGGCTGACCGAAAGTGAAATTATCAGGATGAAAGAAACCCCGTCTTCCGTCCGGCAGATCCACGCTGCTGAAAGCCTCAAGTATAGCTATTTTGACATCACTTCGCGAATAGCCAGGCGCCACGCACACGGTCATGGCAATATCGAGAGGAACGGATTGGGAACCTTTAATCTCGATGTCGTATCCTGCCATACGAAAAGGCTCCAGAAGGGCATATAATTTGTTTTTAAATTCATTATCTACCTGTCTTCCACCCCTGCGGTCCACATTAATAAACATGGTATACCAGCTACCAGTCCAGCGCAGGGTAGCCACGGCTTTTTGAACTTCAGAATATTGCTGTGTTATCTCAGTATAATCGGCTTCTGTGACGGCGCGTTTTTGAGTCCGAAATGCCTGCGGCGCAAAAAGGCGCACCTGCTCGATCGGTTCCTTGTCAATTCCTCCCTGAGCCGGGAGAGGATTGCGTACACGGATAATACTCTTCTCTGTTGTGATCACATGTACTATAGCCTCGGCACCAATGTTTCCTGCGCTCCCATTGCCAGTTCGGTAGGCAGCTTTCAGGCTGCTGGCAGGCGGTCTTCTCAATTTATCAAAGCGCAATCTGGCATATCCACCTTCGTCCATCTCAACCACAAAATCGCGAGCAAAACGGCTGCTGTTTAAGAGATCGCGCTGCACAGTCCACTTCTCTCCATTTTCGCTTAGCTCCACATAGGGAAGCGCATCGTGCGGCTCACAGCGAAAAGCATGGCTTGCTGGGGCCCTGGGATCAAACAGAACAAGATTATTGTTCTTTCTGTCATGAACCCGCCCCTGTTGTGTAAGTGGACCATGTTCCAACTTTAAATCAGTGAGGGTTTCCTCATGTTGCATCCGTCCGTGGTCTGTAAGCACGATATTTCCGCACGCAATACCAACATGCTTTTCCAATTTTCCGTTGATTTCAGCGGAAATGCATAATGGAAAAGGCAGTGCATCCTGCGTGTCCCACTCAATCTCAACATAGGCCTGGTCCGTTAGCGGGTCCATAACTATTTCTCCAGGGCTTCTCACGTTACCATTGTCACTTGCTTCCGGATGTACGCGCGTTAAACGCACAGCATGCCTGTGAGCACGATTTGCATCAGCCTCATGATTCATGTTCAGACCCACTCTTTCTTCAAAGATCACTACATCTCCAGGGCGCAAACACAATCGACTAACCCCGTTATCACACAGCCAGGTTTTCGTAGTTCCTTTTGGCAAGCAGCACTGTTCATCACTCCACGTGTAGAAGTGCATCTCATTGTGCGCTTTGTAGAGGATAATATCATGCAGGGTCTCGAATACTTCATGTCGCTGTGCCAGATCCTGTTCATAGGATTCGGGTTCAATGCAGTATCCATATCCGACAAGTCGCGTGAGCAAAGGTGTGCGTTTTTTCAGGAATATATTATTTCCATCCACTTGCACCTGCACCCAGGCACGGGCATTGCATCCATCGTGCATGAGATAATCAAGCAGTCGGGCATGGCGGCGCACAGAGACCCTTTTTCTTGCAGTCCCCAGGTATGCTTCAGTAGCCACAGCGTCCTGATAATAACTTAGGTAGTCGGCAGTGTAAGCCAGTATATCCACAAGTGCAATGCCAAGATCAGCCGGGTTTCGCTCTTTCCAATCCGGCATGATCGCAGAGAGGCGGTCAAGCAGCAGGCGGCGGAAACTTGCATAATCTTTAACCATATAATCGATTAACGGCTCCTGCAGTTTCTTAGGTTTACATATCTTCGCAGGTTTGCAATCAAAGTCGCCGGGACAGTTGACCTTGAATGAAAACTCAATAGCAGATAAGACCGGGTCGAATCCATCCGGCGGCTTATTATCCTGCGCACTTTTATCCACCAGGCGCAGCATATAGGTAGAGAAATCGCCAGGCTTATTCACCTGCACAACAAGCACATTGTCATTAATGCTCGGATCGTTATTGATCGAAATATCACGGATTCGCTCGCCACCTTCGATGTGGATGTTCTCCCTGGTCAGTGTGCTCTCTAGTTTTTTTATAAAGTGTACAAATAGCGTACACTGGCGCTGTTCAATAGGCATATCAGGCTTGTCCTGTACTTCAAGGTAATCGATGCCGTTGAGTTTATCATCTTTAGCCACGAGTGTACGGCGGTGCTCGTTGCTGCAAAAGTACTGCATTTTCACATCCCTCCACTGGTGAAATGCGCTTCATGCTGTTGCTGGTCGCGTTTTATCACATACTTCACATCCACAAGCAGCGTTGCTTCTTTGCTCTCGACCTTCACTTCCTCGACCTGAATCAGATGTCCCAGCCATTGCTGTAGAGCCCCCTGTACAAGAAATTGTGTTGTGGTAACAAGTTCATCACTATTTGGTTCAAAGACGAGGGCCATCAGTCCGCTGCCAAAGGTGGGACGATTCACACGTTCACCGGGTGTGGTGAACAGAACCTGTTCAATAAGGTCACGTATATGTTTCTCCTTCTCGGCTTGGGATGTTCGACCACCGCTGCCGAAATGGAATGGATAATCGATTTGGGTCATATTCCGCTCACCCTCGTCTGAGTAGCGGTCACAATTGGTGCACCCTGCGGTATCTGTTCCGCGCTCTGACACATGCCAGTGCTTGTCTGCAGGATCACAGGCTGACCGTCTACCTGCACCCTTGAAGCAGGCACGAGCCACAGCACCTTGAAGCAGGGCTGGGGTTTGGCTGAAGGGACGGTGAATGGACAGCCTGTCACCATCCAGGTATCTTTGAGTGTGGCTACAGGCATGCCGCTTACAAGAACACGTGAGTTGCTAGAAATTATCGAGACCTGACCGGAGTGCGGGCAGATAGCAGTTGATCCTACATTCATTAAAAAACCTGGCATGGTATTTTCCTCCCTATTATCACTTTAAAATCACAAGTGCATCTTTATTGATGATGACTGATGTGCCGATCATTTCAATAGTTGCGCCTTTGCCGTTGTCGATATAAATTCCGGTATCATTTACGATAATTTTAGCACCAGTTGAGCTTATCAGCATTATGCCTCCTGTTGGTCCTTGCATATCACTGATGACTATTCCGTTCTGTGCAGTTGTCTGAAGTGTTACGCCTGACACACCAGGCAATATAGTTTGGGCCAGCTTAGGAATTTCTGCTGCTGTTCCATAAAAGCATCCTGTCCAGATAGGATAGCTGAGGTCACCCTGCTCAAATTCGATCCACACGCCAGCTCCATTTGGTGGAATGCTGAAAACTCCTGTTTGCATACCTCCCACCGGAACACAGGGCATTGCCCAATTTGACAGCATTACATTAGATACTTCAGGTACTAATGCCTGTATACGTCCAATCTGCAATGGGTCCACATTATTGACTACAGTGCCTCGATATTTACCATAGAATTCTTTTGGACATTCGCTCATACGGGTACCCTCTGAACAGTAGAGATCAAGCCGTTACGGGTCAGGTTGAAACTTTGTTTGTATTCCCCGCGTTTTATGCTATGTGTAACTTTTTTCACATAATATAAGCCATCGAACGCCGGTCCTGCACCCCGCACGCCTACCAGTTTTCCTGCTTTCAGAATATGGCCATAGCGCAGTACGTCGAGACTACCAGATCCTGAAACAGCATCCGCCATCCTTGCTGCTTTAGCCAAGCCGATTAATGCTGCCCTGACCGGAGAAAGCTTTGCTGTCCCTTCAATAGGTTCTGTCTCTTTCGGAATCGGCGGCAAGAGACCAAGAGGAGGATTGAGCGGCGTGATGTCAGGCACCGGGATTGTAATAACAGCCTTTGTAGCCTGATCTTGGATGTTTATGATAGGCAGTTTTCTGGATGGATTGAAGTTGAAGTTCAGAGCCTCAACGTTGGTGTGCGCATCCACATTTATACTAAGCGCAGACTGTGGCCTACCGACCTTGATTTCCGGCCCCCAATATGCAATGCTCATGCCTGGCTTAGGGCCTGGTTCAACATAAAATACATAGCCCACATCCTGAGCGAGCTGCCTTATGTAGCAGAGGTCAGTTCCCTGTTGTACAGGAATGTGTTCTGTAGGAACAGGTACATCGATCATCACACTTGGAACAATCATAGGGGCGATGCCAAAGCCTGCGTACTTCACCAGCATCAATGCCACACGGGCTTCGGGAGGCATAGCTGGAAATGGTGTACCGCTAAAATCTATATAATCCATTACACGGGAAAGGTCTTCGCCGGTTACCGTCAGAGAGGAATGACCCTGGTCAGGCCCAGGTGTAACCTCATGGTTTGTCATCACGCCGTCCATCAGAACCTCTGGTGTGCCATTAATCGTTACTATGATTATAACGCGAATGAGCGGGATTGAACTTCCTCCTGACAAAAGGAAAATCGTATGTAGCGACGAATGATTGCTGAGGTTGAATGTCAGCTGAAAGCCACTTGACTGCCCGGCATTCGCGGTGACCTCAACAACTGTCAGTGCATCAAGTACTTCCTTTGGCACGGGTACGGGCACGGCAGGTCCGATCATTAAAGTCAGATTAATTCCTTTAAACATTTTGCCCTCCTGATATACCTTCAGGCATTGTAATGCGCAGCCTGCGACCGGTGGTTTCGGTGAGTTCTTCTGGACGCATCGCTGCGTTTGCATCGCAGAGCCGCCAGAACTGCTCAGGATCGCCCAGGTATCTGTTTGCGAGATTATCCAGCCTGTCATCCTGGGTCACTGTGTGTTCCTGTAGAAGTGCGAAACTTTCCGGAGGCGGAACAAAGCGGCGGCGCAGATAGATGATGGTTTTGCCATCTGTAGTCTCCATCTTTGCTGTTTCGTTACCATGATAGCGACTGTTAGCAGGAAACAATGATGTTTTTGCAGTAAATTTGAGAATAGCCTGCAGCGGATCGTCCATTAAAACCCTCCTATGCCGAGCGTACTTAGCACACCGCCCCGGTTCATTTCAGCCAGGCGTTCTTTCTGCTGAAGATAGGCCATGAACAGACTTCCGCCATTGTGATTAAAGCCGAGGTCGTCTACACTCAATACCCGCATCCCCAGGCTGACTTTAGCCCTGATCGGATTAAGGGAGGTGTCGAATGCTTCTTCAGTGATACTGAACTCTGTCAGGCGTACCGGAAGAATGCGGTTCTTGCTCCAGATGAACAGAGTAAGAGGTGCCTGCATTGGGGATATTTCTAATGTGCCTGATTGTGCGAGGCGGTTGTTTGACAGAAGCTGGGAGCTTGTCGGATAAATGATGCTCTCAAGCACAGCAAGGTGCGGATGGACACCATACTCTATTGCATTCGGATTTTCATTTGGAAATTCCAGCTGATCTGTTGCATCAATTTCTGCATCCAGTTTAAAGGTCTCAACAGGTGGTCCTTTAAGGCGCAATGCTTCAGAGCGATT
>JAIOQW010000216.1 GCA_021108405.1 Methanosarcinales archaeon | reverse complement strand
AAATTCCTTAACCGATCACAAATGTCAAAATACCATACTTTTTGAAGTGGATACCGAAATTGTTATAATGGAAATCATATAAATTATATTTCAAGGAGAAAAAAACCCATGAAAGTAGCCATAATATACAATAAAGATCAGACCGGTGTGATCAATAAATTCGGTATGCAGAACAAGGAGGTATATAATCCTAAGACTGTTAAAATGGTGGCTAATGCCCTTGAAAAAGGTGGCCACAATGTCAGGATCGCAGATGGTGATATGTATATTATCGAAAAATTAAAAGAATTCATGCCGCGTGTAATCGAAGGCGAGCGGATGGGTATAGTATTTAATATGGCCTATGGGATCCAGGGTGAGAGCCGGTATACACATCTTCCGGCTATGCTCGAGATGCTCGGCATCCCTTACGTGGGTTCAGGGACTGTGTAGAGGCTTTCATTGAAATGCCTATCGCACGGGCGATCGTGGATGTGAACCGGGCTCCGGATGATCGTCCTCCACAAAACCCGGATGGAGTTGTAAAAACCCTGACCACAGATAGCACATCAGTCTATAAGGAAGGCAGGTTTCCTGATGATGCTCTTATCGATACATTATTGCAAAGATATTATTTTCCATATCACGAAACGTTGAATAATCTGCTGGAAAATCGCAACATCATACTGGCTCTTGACTGCCATAGCATGTTACAGAGTTCACCGCCGATTAGCGATAATCCAGGAGAGCCCAGACCATTGATATGTTTGAGCAATCGGGGTGATGGTCAGGGAATGCCTATTAGAGGACATGGTCCTGTAACCTGCCCTCCCGAGTGGATATGTGCACTTGCAGAATCTCTAAGGGATTCATTTACTGATAAAGGGGAGGTTACTATAAATGATCCGTTTTCAGGCAGGTATATCTTACAGTTTCATTATAAGCGAAATAAGATTCCCTGGATTCAGATAGAGATCAATCGTAAGCTCTATCTGAACGAAGATTGTTTTGATCAGAAGAAATTAAAAGTGAAGAAGGAAATAATTATAATACTGAGAAGAAAGATATACAACGCTATCATCGAGGGATTTTCAGTGAGGGACGGATAAAGAATGAAAAAATCTGGTATCTTCGGCTTACATGATGTTCCTTTAAGAATCGTCCATGAAGGAATCTCTTTTTCTATTGAGAGAGATCGAAGAAGTCTCCTTTATAAAAGAGAGTGTATGGATGAAGAAGTTGAGAATATTTTTCTGTCAAGTAACAGCAGAGTCCTTATTAATCCTATTGAGCCATTGAACATGCCCAAAGAGCTGACTCCATATCTCCTTATAGAATTTGAAAAGTCGATTTTTATCGAACCTATGACAAATAGAAAAATCTTTTTAACATTTCCGGTCGAGATCGGTATTTTCGTGCATGGAAAGAAGGAGTATCAGATCATTGATGTTCTCACCCTGGCTAAGCAAAAGTTTACTCTGTATGGTTCTGTTAAAAGTGGTATTATATGCAAGTACTGGAAGAGTGATGTTTATTCCACAATGCCTGATATAAACCCAATTTACGAAGGTGGAATAGAACTTAACCTGACAAACACAACCACGAGGTGGGTAGAAGTAACAAAGGCGGTATTTAATGCATATGGAATGAAGATTTACTACAGTGATGATATGGTTTCTATGAAAGCGAATATGAAGATCTTGAGCAAGAAGATCGCAGAAATCAGTTTTGTTGGATCTCATCTTAAGAAAGGGATGAAGAGGTCATTAGAACTTTACATCTCAAGAAAGATTCCTATGATTGCAACAAAGTTTCTTATGGAAGAAGGTATATGATCCTTGATAATGTTATTCACGGAAACATCACCGGTCTTGATAGTGTTATTTATGGAACAATCACCGGTTTCGACCTTATCGAGACTGTAGTATTTCTAATAATTGCGATCTTAATAGCCAGACTAGTAGTAATCTATCTCAGAAGGTCTCTTAAGGATAGGATGAGCAGAGACATTATGGAGATCACTATTAAAGTAATTTACTACACAATTATTGTTATTGCCGTATTATTCGCCCTCAAACGTCTTGAGATTGAGCTTTCAGGTTTGCTCGTTGCAGGGGGGATAATTGGTATAGTTATAGGTTTTGCAACCCAGAGTATAGTAGGCAACCTGATTTCCGGGCTTTTCCTGATGATCGAGAGACCTATTAAAATCGGCGATCAGGTAGATATCGATGGAACTTCAGGATATGTAGAGGACATTCACACAGTTTCGACAATAATTAGAACTTATGAAGGATTGTATGTCAGGATACCAAATGAGAAAGTATTTACCAACAAGATAACAAATTATGTTGCCAATACCGCAAGAAGATTTCAGTATGTTGTTGGAATACGGTATAGCGATGATGCTGATGAGGCTATTGAGATTATTAAAGACCTGATAGAAGAGCATCCTATTGCCCTAAAAAATCCTTCACCAAAGGTCTTTGTTGATAATCTAGGAGATAACGCGGTCAATATCATTGTGAGGATCTGGGCACCTCCCACTGAGTGGTACGATCTTAAAATGGAGATGTTGTGGAAGATAAAGAAGGGTCTGGAAGAAAACGAAATCGAGATCGCCTTCCCACAACAAACGGTTTGGTTTGCTAATGAACTCAGGAAGAAGGAAGTTAGCTGAATTCGATTTATAAGGCGATATCAGGTGGTTTTTTATGCCCAAAATATTTAGAAAGAGGTCAGAGAAAGTGGGTCTCCCTCCCGGGACTCTCGTCCACATAGGGGAAAGAAAAGCCGAAAAGCAACGAATAACGATCATCGATTATGATGAGACGCAATTTCAGGAAAGGGAACTGGAGACAATTGAAGAATCTTTTCCATTCAAGGATACGTCAACCATCACCTGGATAAACATAGATGGTCTTCATCAGTTAGAGATCATAGAGAAGATTGGCAAGCACTTCAACATCCATGCCCTTGTTTTAGAAGATATTGCAAATACAGAACAACGTCCTAAGATGGAGGATTTTGATGATTACCTCTTTCTTATATTGAAGATGATCTGTTTTGAGGAAAAGGATAAGAGGATAAAGGTGGAACAGGTTGGTTTGATTCTTGGGTCGAATTTCGTTATATCCTTTAGGGAGGAGAAAGGAAATGTCTTTGATCCGGTGAGACAAAGAATCATAAGCAAAAAAGGACGTATTAGAAAGAAGGGGGCTGATTATCTTGCTTATGCTTTGATAGATGTGATTGTTGATAGCTATTTTCTAATACTTGAGAGAATTGGAGATCAGATAGAAGATCTGGAAGAAGACCTCATGGACGGACCTAGACAAGAAACCATGCAGGCTATTCATAGTCTAAAAAGAGAATTGCTGCAATTTCGTAAATCGGTCTGGCCCCTGCAGGAAATGATAAGCAAATTGGAAAAAGGAGAATCAGAAATGTTCAATGAGTCAACGCAGATATATCTCAAGGATGTTCATGATCATACGATCCATGTAATCGACACAATTGAAATATTTCATGATATGCTTTCCGGACTGCTTGATCTATACATCTCGAGTGTCAGCAATAAGATGAATGAGATTATGAAAGTGTTAACGATCATTGCCACGATATTCATCCCTCTGACTTTTATAGCGGGTGTTTACGGTATGAACTTCAAATATATGCCTATACTCGAATGGCGATATGGTTACCCTATGGTTCTTCTGGTTATGTTGATCATAGGAGTGGGAATGATAATTTATACCAGGAAGAGAGAATGGTTTTAGGGCGACCTGCTTCACATTTTCTAATTTTCGGCTCTTTAAAATGTAACAGTTGAATGCATAAATCCACAATAGCTATGAATGAATATCTACTAAAAAGGTTCTGGGAAATAGACTTCATGCGAGGACTTTCAATAGTCATGATGATCATTTTCCACCTGATTTATGATCTTAATTATTTTGATGTATTTAATCTTCTTCCACATTCTAATTTCTGGGTATATTTTGCACGTGCAACGGCCTCGATTTTTATTCTTATTGCTGGTATTTCACTTACTCTGAGTTATTCAAGAACTAAGAAGATCCGGAATGTAAGGTATAAAATATTTATGAAATATTTCAAAAGAGGTTTGAAAATATTTTCATGGGGTTTGATTCTCACCCTGGTAACCTGTATATTTATTAAAGAGCGTTTTATAATATTTGGTATTCTTCATTTTATAGGAATTTCGATTATTCTGGCATATCCCTTTTTACAATTACGTTACTGGAATTTGATAATAGGGTCTATAATCATATCTGCTGGGATATATTTAAAAGGAGTTACTGTCGACTTTGACTGGTTTATTTGGGTTGGATTAACACCAGATAATTTTTCCACACTTGATTTTTTCCCTGTTTTTCCATGGTTTGGAGTACTATTATTCGGGGTGTTTCTTGGAAATATTTTATATCCTGACTATAAACGTAGATTCTACCTGGGAGATCTTACTTATTTCACTTTTGTAAGATCTTTCTGTTTTTTAGGTAGATATTCATTACTGATCTACTTGATCCACCAGCCAGTATTGATTATGTTGCTGTATATTTTTAATGGTATATCATGTATAACGTGAAGGAACATATGTGATTGGTTAAGTGATGAATCGGGATAATTTAATAGTTTTTTTGTATCCACTTCAAATCTAAGGGTAATTACTACCTCTTTAAGAATCATGATAATTTACTAATTTTTTTTTAATGAAATATTGCCTCTTGAGAAATCTGTGTAAATCCGTGTCAAAAAAAAATGCATTCTAACAAGGAAGTGTACATTGCTTATGATTATCAAACGGATTCTTCCCCAATATGGTTGTCCACCCTGCTGCATTTCACTCCATTCTCATTGAAACACTCATTACACGAAATACACTGCGCCCTATCAAAACCTTTATCACGAAACTTCACTACAAGATCAGGCTCCCTGATAAGCGGTCTGCTTAGTGAGACCATATCAGCATATCCTTTGGTAATCATTTTATCCATTACTGCCTTTGACCTTAAACCACCCACAAGTATGACAGGCACATCCACAGCTTCTTTGATCATTCTGGCATAATCCTTAAAATATGCTTCTTTCTCCTTTGCATCGATACCCTGCTGCGCCATTATCTCTCCTGCCTCAGATATCCCACCGCTTACCTCAATTGCACAAACACCTGCTAACTCCAGCAGCCGGGCAACCTCCACACACTCAGGTGCATTCAACCCGTAATTAACAAAACCGTCGGTAGCATTCATCTTCACCATGATAGGATAATCTTCGCCCACCAGTTCACGGGAGCGTTCTATGATCTTTGTAATGATATGCGTCCTGTTTTCTACTGACCCGCCCCAATTGTCTGTTCTGCGATTGGTATATGGGGATATAAAGCTGCTTAGTAAAAATCCATGAGCTAAATGTAACTGTACAAGATCAAAACCAGCTGCCTTGGCCCTTCGTACTGCCTGTGCAAAGTCCTCTATAGTCTTAAGTATCTGCTGCACGTTCATGGCTTCGGGTGTGATTCCTGATGATGAATCCCTTACTGCAGACGGTGCCAGCGGGACCGGATACTCGGAAGTTACCAGTGCCTGCCTGCCGCCGTGTACTATCTGGAGTGCTATTTTACAGTTATATCTATGTACACGCTCTGTGATTATATGGTAGGGATCGATAAATCGGTCAGAGTAGATCCCTTGCTGGCGTTTGCTGCTTTTTCCTATAGGATTTACATAAGAATAGCCGGTAATTATAAGTCCGACATCGTACCTGGCCAGGGTTTCATATAGATCCCCTAGAGCCTGTGTGGGTGTGCCGTCCTCCTCACAGAGCCATTCATGTGTGGCTGAGCGTATGAATCTGTTTTGAATTTCTAATCCGGCGATTTTGATGGGTGTAAATAGCATAATATGGTTATTGTATGTTATTTTAGTATATCAAGTATGGCTTGATGCCTCTTTAAACCGCTCAACTATGAAATCCCTGTCCATCGACACCAGGAAATACCCAACCCTGGGGCCACTCTTGGTACCAAGAATAGATTGGTAGATCGTTGTAAACATTTTCTTGGGGCTAATATCCATCTCCCTGGCAAGAGAATATATCCCGTCATGAACTGCCTGGGCATCCTTATATTCACTCATTTTTCCTGAAAGGATACGCAATGCCTCACGCTGCTGGGTAGTAAAGTTCCTGGTCTCAGGCGGCAGGTCCTTTGAAATGGTAAATTTTACCATGGGAGGTGCAAAGGTCGTAAGCCAGTTTTGGGCATTATCTGCCCTTTGACGGATATTTTCCATATCAGTAACATCATATCCACCTCTTTGCAGTACGGTCATGAGGTAATCAAAACTGTGATCAGCTATCTGGATTGCAGTTACCATATGCTTAAATGGAATTTTGGCAGATTCATCTGCTTTTGTTTGTGATAATTGATATCCTCTTATATTCTGGCTTTCATCCGGATCATCACTTAAATTATCATATTCATCTATAAGGTTTAACAGCGGTAGTCCAGGGTCAAACTCAATATGTTTTTCCGGTTTACTCCTGATGATCAAGTATCTCAACACTTCAGGTGGTACGATTTTAAGCATATCACTTATCGAGATAGTGACTCCTGTTGATGATGACATGGCACCCTTGCCTTTAAGCATGATCCATTCGTAGATTATGGGATGCGGAGCTTGGTAGTGGTATATTTCATCAGATATGCGTTTACCTGTATCATAAGAGCCGCCGGCTGAAGCATGGTCTTTACCGAATGGCTCTATAGTTACACCCAGTATGGGCCATCTGGCAGGCCAGTCTACTCTC
Organism: Methanosarcinales archaeon; assembly: GCA_021108405.1. Taxonomy (GTDB): domain Archaea; phylum Halobacteriota; class Methanosarcinia; order Methanosarcinales; family Methanocomedenaceae; genus Methanomarinus. The sequence continues at coordinate 8,664 of JAIOQW010000216.1, read as the reverse complement.
CATGTTAATTTACCGCCACCTTGCATAGATACAGTACCTGTACTTCCACATAAACAGGTATAGTCTACAGTCTGGCTGTTAGTGTCAAAACCGGTTACTTTAGTAGTAGTAAGCCTGCCGCAGTTGCTGCAGATGGGGTTAAATGGACTCCACTCAGGATCAATGGTACGGCTTGATACTGTTTCGATGATGTTGGCGATCTCGTCTCTTTTAATGAGGGCAGTCTTAATAGCATCTATAAAGGCTCCTTCTTTATAGAGTTCATCTGCAAGTATGACCCTGGGGTGAATATCAAGTTTATCAAGGGAATGAAAGAAAGGTTCTAGAAAATGTTGGGCATAATTACTGTGTTCACTGCATGGACATGGTATTTCAGATAATGGTTTGCCTACATGTTCCTGATAACTTTCATCAAGAAATGGATAGACTTTGCGTAAGGGGTCAAAGGTGTCTGCAATATATATCAGATCAGCTTTACCTCCGTTATCTATGAGGGCGCGGTATACTGCATCTGCAGTTACTACTTCACGCATATTGCCTATATGTATATTACCTGATGGTGTGATGCCTGTTGCTACAATATGAGTATCACCCTTTGTTAATGCCTCTTTAGCCACTACATCTGCCCAGTGTATTGTTTGCTCCATTTTATCTCACTTCGGATGTGGTAGATGTACTGTAAATGTATTAAATGTTTAGGGTTATGAATTTTTTTTGGTATATAATTTATAGTATTATGTACTCAGGTAAAATATGTCATCAAATACTGATATAACTCAATATTACGAGGATCTTGCCAGTAATTATGATAGTAGATTCAATAATCAAAGGCTTGATTATATGAGGTATGCGGAGAATAAGGCTATTCTGGATAATCTCAAAACGGGTTTAATCCTTGATATTGGATGCGGGACCGGAGAACAAACTCTCTTGTTAGCTAACAATGGTTATACGGTAATAGGCATTGATATCTCTATGGAAATGATCAAAAAAGCCAATGATAGGATACATCAGGCTAAACTGGATGATAAAATATCTTTACTTGTTGCCTCGGCGCAAGCTCTGCCATTTCGGGATGAAAGTGTTGACGGTTTGATATCTATTTTTGGAGTATACAGTCATGTGCCTATGATAGACCAGGCATTCGAAGAGATATCCAGGGTTGTGAGAACAGGGAGTAAGTCAATTATTACTGTTGTGAACAGATGGAATATAACATGGTGGACCAGGACCTTCTTTAGAGGTAAAGTAAACTGGTTATTGCACGCCTTAAAAAATAAGGAATATACTGTAAACGGATTGTGGACCTATTATTTCTCAAAAGGCGAATTAACTAACCTGCTCCAGAGTGCCGGGTTTAAAGTAAGGATAGGAAGTCTATTGATTTTGCTATATCCACATAATAATAAAAAATTACGGTTTTACGAGAAAATGTTCATTCGTTTTGAGGAGAAGGCCAGGTGGATATATCCTTTTAACGGTTTCGGGTATTATCATCTGGCCATTTTTAAAAAAAATGATTAATACGGATTATTCTTCCAGTTCAACTTCCATAACTGAGAAGTCATCCATGTGCCTTGTGAACATAGAGAGCCATAGTCCGTGTTTACTATGTAATACTTCAGCATTATTAGGATAAGCATATTCTGTCATCTGCTGGAGTTGATAAGGATCTTCTATCTTAATAGAATCTCCAAAGCAGAGGTTAACATCCCCGTCTTCATTGACACTAAATGATATCTGCATCATGTCATCCATATCATACTGTCCTATTACCTCTTTCGGGGCGGCTGTCATATATTTGAATGTAGGTTTCATGTTAATCACCATTGTCCTAAAGAACATCAATTTGTTTTAGCATTAAGATAATAATAAACTGCTTTTGAGATCGCATCTTTTATAGAAGATTCACCGGTTTTATTCATCAATTTTGTTACATCATCATCCGGGAGTGCAGAATTTACATGCATTATTTTCACTTATTTCACCTTCTTTTAATTGAAAAGAATTTATCCGTGATAAATCTCATCATCATTATTATCATCATCATAGAAATAGGTATTAATGGTATATATAGATTTGCATATAGCAAAATATCAATGGGTAATCAGTGATTTGTATCCTCTTCAAATCAAAGGGCAAAAATGATAGCTACAGATGAAAAAACACATACGAATACGATAATGTCTGAAAAATATTGCTTCCACAATTCCATCAACGAATCTGTGTTACCTGCATGCCCTTCAGGCATAGCAGGCACTCAACTCAGTAGGAGGTGAGTGGTTACTAAAAAATATTAGACACCGAATAAAGAAGAGCGAGTAATCGCTCTTCCTCTTCTTAGAACGGTACGTGAAAGTTTCCCTTTGTATTTTCTGAAATTCCATCCTAAAAAATAAAAACCGTTATCTATATAGTTGATAAGAGTTTTTCGCGTTCAGTTTTATCTTAATTTAAGATTCGCGAGATTCAAATCCCTAAAAAGTTTTACATCAAATTGATATTCGTCTATGAACTGAAGCAACTTATTATAAAAGGGCTTATCATTTGTAATCAAAGTCGTGCCATAAAGGATGGATGTTATCGCTATGAGGTTATCAAAACCACCAGCCTTGATTTTTATTGCATAATCAAGAGCTCTTTCCTTTATATCCGAATCGAAAAGAACAATTTTGGCACAATCCTCGATTTCCAGTGCAGCATCTTTCCCATATTCCTCTTTTCCTGTCAGTAGCGAAATAACAGAGGAAACTTCCATTATAACAGCAAAAGGGAGAATTAAACAATGTTTTTCCAGTATCACACTTTCGTAGATTTTCCTGGTATTGATGTGCAGATTCTCCCACTCTTTCCGTTTCACTTCATTTTTGTGAATAGGCGGAACAAAAGCATACACCAGCACGTTACTGTCCAGAGTTATATACATCAATATTCCTTTCGCTTAAGTGAAGAAATAAGTTCATCAGGCGTAATGCCTACCTCCGGGCACTTTGATACTCTATTTAGCAGTGCATGATATCGCTTAAGTTTTACTTCAGAGGGCACGTGTATCGCTCTGGAATCTGATGTTTTGTTCAAACCATCAACTTCTATGCCTTAATTTATAAGTTCTCTTCTTATTTCTGCTGACATGATAACCGTTTCTTAGTTACTCAAACAATATAATCCTATCTTTTGATTGAAACTTATGAGTTGAAAGTATATTGTTATGTTCCATAGAATCATCCGCAAACTCCGCTGTCAGTCAGCACAAGCCTGAACCCTGCTCCCACTTCTTGCACTAGTATATCACCCGGCTCATTCTGATGATCTGGGGGCGGGCGTCAAGATTGGAAAGTAATAAATATTTTTACCTGATTGTAAGTATCCAATGAACACTATTACCCCCTCACCATCACAAAAAGGAAATAAGCAATTAAAATATACATTAACATGCGTTGAATGCGGTTTTGAATACCCACCTGATGCTTTAACCTGCTCACATGATAGCGGTCTGCTTCGTACACAATACAGCACCCGTCAGCTACATCTACAGCAGTATAAAGGTATGGGTAAATTCCAGGACTGGCTGCCTGTTGACAGTCCGCTGACCACGCAGGCGGGACCTATAACCTATAAGAGTACTGGCCTGGCAAAAGAACTGGGTCTATCCAACCTGTATATAGGTTTTAATGGATACTGGCCACAAAGGGATGCAAAGATATTAACCTGCAGTTTTAAAGAATTAGAAGCCCACCCTACTCTACAGCGCATGTGTGATATGGGGCACAATAAACTTGTGCTGGCCTCAGCAGGCAATACAGCGCGTGCTTTTGCCCATGTGTCAAAGGATTATGATATTGATGTTTATATTATTGTATCTAAAAGAGGGGTAGACAAGATGTGGCTACCTGAGCAACCCTCGGATAAGATTCATTTTATCAGCCTGGAAGGTGACTATACTGATGCTATTAACCTGGCAGCCAGGGTAACTAACGAGGTAGGGATGAGGCCTGAAGGGGGTGCCCGAAACGTAGCACGCAGGGACGGAATGGGTACTGTGATGCTGGATGCTGCTGTCACAATTGGCAGGATACCTGATCATTATTTCCAGTCCGTTGGCAGCGGAACAGGGGCTATTGCAGCATGGGAAGCTTCATTACGGCTTATAGCAGACGGACGCTTCGGTGACAAACTGCCCAAATTACATATGGCACAGAACCTGCCCTTTGCACCTATAATGAGTGCATGGCAGCACAACAGGCGTGAAATTGTTGAAGAAATAGATATGCCTGATGCAAAAAAGCAGATCAAGCAAATGTATACTGATGTGCTATCAAACAGGCAGCCTCCTTATTCAATTGCAGGCGGTATATATGATGCTCTTTGTGAAACTAACGGACAGGTATATGGTATTACCAATGAGAAAGCCCGGGCATGTAAGAAAATATTTGAAGATGCTGAGGGTATAGATATTACTGAACCGGCTGCTGTTACTACGGCTTGTTTGATTGATGCTGTGGATGAAGGGAGTGTTGGTAAGGATGATTGTATTTTATTAAATATTACTGCCGGAGGGGTTGAGAGGTTAAAAGAGGATTATAGTTTGTTTTATATTGAACCTGAGATGTCACTGGATTCTGTTGACGTGGATATGGATTTAATTTTTAGATAGTATAACTATATCGAAAATGTTCACTTCGTTCACATTTTCTAATCTTCCATTCCTCTGGAATGTCGGACGAAGATTCTGCGAATCTTCGGCTCTTCAAGAGCCTTAGTCAATAAAATCCGAGCGTTAGCAAGAGTTTTGTTCTTGTGTGAGTGAATTGAGGTGTTTTTTACAGTAGTTGATTATTTTTGGGTCTTGTATTTGGTTTCCGATTGCTAATGCTCTGTTGAAGTACTTGATAGCTTTTTCTGTATCACCAAGAGAGCTATAGGCAATACCGAGGTTTCCAAGCCAGTTCCCTTCACCGCGCCTATCTCCTATTTCCTTTGATATCCCAAGTGCTTGCTTATAATATTCAATAGCCTTCTCAACTTTACCAAGATATCTATAGGCACTACCGAGGTTTCCAAGGTGAGTTCCTTCACTGCGCCTATCTCTTATTTCCTTTGATATCGCAAGTGCCTGTTCATAATATTCAATAGCTTTCCCGACTTCACCAAAATTATCATAGGCACTACCGAGGTTCCCGAGGTACGTTCCTTCACCGTGCTTATCTCCTATTTCCTTTGATATCGCAAGCGCCTGATTATAATATTCAATAGCTTTCTCAACTTCACCAAGATATCTGTAGGCACTACCGAGGTTTCCGATGTGTGTTCCTTCACCGCGCCTATCTCCTATTTCCTTTGATATCGCAAGCGCCTGATTATAATATTCAATAGCTATCTCAACTTTACCAAGAGCGCTGTAGGCATTACCAAGGTTTCCAAGGTGCATTCCTTCACCGTGCTTATCTCCTATTTTCTTTGATATCGCAAGCGCTTGATTATAATATTCAATAGCTTTCTCGACTTTACTAAGAGTGTGGTAGGCGTTACCGAGGTTTCCGATGTGCGATCCTTCACCATACTTATCTCCTATTTCCTTTGATATCGCAAGTGCCTGTTCATAATATCCAATAGCTTTCTCGATTTCACCAAGAGCGCTATAGGCAATACCAAGATTTCCGAGTTTTGTTTCTTCACTGCGCTTATCTCCTATTTCCCTTGATCTTATCAGTGATTCCTTGAAATATTTCACAGATTCTTCAGCATAACCCATAAGTAATTTGATCATTCCAAGTTGAAAACTCCAATAACCAGATTTATAAGCATTATTTATCCCTTTTTCTTTATTTTCTTTCAATAACCCGCAATAATAATCCCATCTGTTTTCAAGTTCTTCTCTTGTTAAAGATACCAGATCAGTTTCTCCAAAATCGGTTAGTGGTCTGGTCTCTATTTTAAGTTCCATATCAAACTCAAAGACAGTAGTACGCCATGAAAAAAAATCCTGTGCTTCTTTAAGTATCAATATCAATGAAGCTTTATTTATCCAGATAATTAACGGATGTTGTATTTTTTGGAAATCCTCACGCATCATATTGAGCAGTAAAAGAGCTTCTGATTTGCCCTGCGGGTTCTTTTTCTCGACTGCTTCATCCAGACCGTAAATAAAAAATGCAATCTTTTTGTTTTCCTCTTTCAGTGAAATATATAATTCTGAAGTCACAGCATCATTTAGTAGCTGCAGTAGATTGGTAGCATCCTCCCCCATCTTAATATTATAAATATAGATGTCATCATGCATCCTCTGTTCAATCGTGGTAGAAAGTGTATTTCGCAATACCAGTTCATTGCAGCGCACAAAAACAATAGTGAAATCTTCAGATATTGAAAGAAGTGTGATCAACTCATCCAGTGTTAAAAGATGTTCACCTGTCAACTCCATAATAATATACCTGCTTTAGAGCATGTTTTTCTCATCAAGGATAGAACGAACAATTGGATTCAGATCACACCAGCTTCTACCATTTCTATATTCCAGCACACTGAGATTATGAAGTAGATCAACAAGTTTGTCATCGCGCTTTATGTCCTTTGTTTTATATACTTCTAGAAGCACTTTATAATCCGAATCACTCAACTGTGCTTGATAGAGGTTTTTTAGTCCATTTACTACATCTATTGCAATATCTTTATCTATTTTTGTTTTTCCTCGGGTTAATGCACGAATAGAAGAATCCCTGATTATCCTGATAAATTCCCTTACAACTCCACCACTCATATCAAGAATATATTCTAAAGCATCAGGTTCAAATAATTCTTGAGATACTCTTTTTGAAACAATTTCCTTCATAAAATCTCTACCTTTTTCATAATGATGTTCACTTCCCTCTTTTTCATGAATCTTAATATTCGGATGAACATAAACATCACTGAAGTTCATTTTTATTTGTTGAAAAATATTAGAACTTTTAAGGGATATAGGAAATGTATATATAATTTTACAAATCGGTTGAGTTAATTGAGTCCCATGATTGTGGAATAGTTTCAAAGCATTATCAGATTCGATTTTTTCCAGATTGTCAATAATTACAAGTACCTGTTTATCATTTTTATCATTTTTTTCAATTTCTACAATGGTATCATTGATCAGGCTTATTAGTTCTGAAACACGAGGTTCGATTTGTTTTCGGATTTCTTCACGCGTTGTACTTTCATTTTTTATTCTCCCCATAATCTCAAGTAAATAGAACGGTATTTTAGCTTTAAGTTCCAGTCCTTTTCCCTTTTCAGTTATTGTTGTTTTTGTTATGGAACTGCTCCACTCGTCTGCTCTTTTACCAAGACTATCCCCCAATTTGACTTTATCTTCCTGTGCTTTTTCAAATAATTTTGTGAGAACGGACAATAAAACATCAATATATGTTACATCATTTTGATCAAGTAGATCAAGTACATTGTACTTGACAATAAAGAAATCACTATGTAGATTCAGAATAAGTCGGTTTAATGTAGTTGATTTTCCTGAACCGCGGTGACCGGTAAAAAGAAGTTTAATAGGCTCTCTTGTCTCCAGTCCCAATTCCAGACGAATCTGCAGCTCCTTTATGTTGGTTTCATTTTGGTCTATTTTAACATAGTATTTCCCCAGATCATCATTCAACAGGGCTTTATCGGGGTTGAATAGATGATAAATATCTTTTAATTCATCAGCCATTATTTGCACGTCCTAAATAGAATTGTATAGAAGGTATATTAAATTATACGTATCCACTTCAAAAAGCATGGTATTTTGACAGGATTTACAGGATGATGCGTGTATGCTGTCAATTTAAATTCAATAACAGCAGTAATTCAGGAGAATCCTCATCCTGACAACCATATTGCTATAATCTCCTGAAGATCAGCAGTGGACATCATATGTCCTCTTACTCGAATATCTTCTAACCAGTGATGAATAGCATCCTGGAGTTCAGTTGTGGTAACTACAGTCCCACCCTCTGATTCTTCACCAATCCATTCATTTTTCCAATCATCCGTATTTTCTACATGTAGAATCACAAGACCATTATGATAATCGGCTACATACGCATAGTCTCCTGATATAAAAACATCACATGCATATCCTGCAGTATCATAACTTCCTGCAAGTACAGGTGCATTCTTATTGCTGACATCTACAATCACAAGACTATTACGATAATCGGCTACGTACGCATAGTCTCCTGATACGAAAACACCATATGCATATCCTGCAGTATCATAACTTCCTGCAAGTACAGGTGCATTTTTATTGCTGATATCTACAATCACAAGACCATTACCATAATCGGCTACGTACGCATAGTCTCCAGATACGGAAACACCATATGCACGTCCTGCAGTATCATAACTTCCTGCAAGTACAGGTGCATTTTTATTGCTGATATCTACAATCACAAGACCATTACCATAATCGGCTACGTACGCATAGTCTCCAGATACGGAAACACCATATGCACGTCCTGCAGTATCATAACTTCCTGCAAGTACAGGTGCATTCTTATTGCTGATATCTACAATCACAAGACCATTACCATAATCGGCTACGTACGCATAGTCTCCAGATACGGAAACACCATATGCACGTCCTGCAGTATCATAACTTCCTGCAAGTACAGGTGCATTCTTATTGCTGATATCTACAAT
>JAIOQW010000050.1 GCA_021108405.1 Methanosarcinales archaeon | reverse complement strand
CTATTTTGGTGCCACCTAAAGATTTGAAGTATGCTCAGGTATGCAAAAAAGTTGCAAAGGACACCAGCTATGGCTCAGAAACTTACAAACCATATTTGGACATTAAAAGAATTATTAACATTCAGAGTGCCGGTTCAATAAATCGGGGACACGACCCAATTTTGGAACTTGATTTCATATTTATAATAATTTCTCATATCTAAGTGGGAAGACCCGAAAAATTAATTCTTTTATAGTATATCAAATATAACCTGATATATTATAAAAATGTCTCCTCTTTTTACACGAGCAATACCTTTTTTCACACAATCACCACATTTTTTCACTAACCACCCGATTAATCGAAAGGTATAAGTACCAATAACACCAATTGAAAACCGGACTTGTGTAAATATAGGCCGGTCTGGAGATAATTATACAATAAACAAATAAGGTGAAAAATATGGTAGAACAAATTGTTAATGAATCGTCTGCGGATGGTGACACAGTCATTGATGTCATCGATGTAAGAAAAAGTTATCAAATAGGAGGTATGGAAATACCGATCCTTAATGGAATTGATCTTACAGTCAGGTCCGGTGAATTCCTTGCTATTATGGGACCGTCGGGTTCTGGTAAAAGTACATTGATGAACATGATCGGATGCCTTGACAGACCCACTGGCGGGCATGTTATCTTAAAAGGTAAGGATATAAATAAGATCTCAGATAATGAACTGGCCCATCTCAGGGGTCAGGAGATCGGTTTTATTTTCCAGACATTTAACCTGATCCCAAGAATGACAGCTATCCAGAATGTGGAACTGCCCACTTTTGCCAATAAAAAGAACAGCACAAATTATCATGAAAGGGCAAAAGAGCTTCTTAAGCTGGTTGGGCTTGAAGACCGTATGGACCACAAGACCACAGAACTTTCAGGCGGGCAGTGTCAGAGAGTGGACATAGCCAGGTCATTGATAAACAACCCAAGGCTGATACTTGCGGATGAGCCTACCGGGAACCTTGATTCAAAGACTACCGGTGAAATTATGAATATTTTCTCCGACCTGCATAAACAAGGTCGGACATTTGTTATGATCACTCACGATCCTGAGATCGCAGAATTTGCAGATAGGCTAGTGCTGGTGAAAGATGGACTAATAGAAAATAATTGAGGTGAAATATTATGAAAAGTATAAGGAAATATATGAATTTATTTGGGTCTTTATTTTTAGTAGCATTAATATTTACCATTTCAGTAACCTCAGTTTCGGGAAGTGGTGCTGCACTCAGGGCAGATATCGTAAAATGCGACCCGAATCCGGCACAGATCGGGCAATATGTAAACGTATGGATAAAGATTGAAAATATCGGTAGCACAAGGGCAGAGGATGTTTCTGTTAAATTTATTCCATCATATCCATTCTCCCTGGATGCGGGAGATGATGCACTAAGAAATATTGGTATCTTATCACCGGATAGACACACATCATTGGAATACCAACTATATGTAGATGAAAATGCAAGACCGGGTACCAGATCAATAAAGGTACAATACCAGGATGATGAAAGCACGGCCTGGAAGGAAAAGACACTTGATATCTGGGTCGGTGCAGGTTCTGATACATTTGATAGCAGAGGGACCATCCAGCTTGAGCAGATCAAGACAGAACCCGAAGTATTGATGCCAGGTGATAAAGGAACTGTGACCTTTACGTTAAAAAACACTGCTACCCAGTATTCCATCACCCTTGACGATGATGAATATGATACAAATGCCAGGGTCAGGTCTGCAACACTTGTAGGTACCAATGGCATTGCGGTAAACAGCGATCCATACCATGATACCGGTATCCTTGGACCGGGAGATGCTATAGACCTTACATATAATATCAAGGTAGATGACACTGCACTGGATGGTACTAAACATCTGGAATTTATAGTGGCTGGAAGTTCCTATACATATAATTATGACTGGAATATTCCCATCACAGTCGATTCGGCAGGTATCAAGGTGATCCCTACCAAACCATTAACTATAGACAATGATGTGACGACCATTGAATTTGATGTGGTCAATACCCACCCCAATACGTTGACTTCGGTATCGATCAGTCCCCAGGCGGAGGGTATAAAATTCTCACCGGTAGAATATTTCATAGGGTCCATGGACCATGATGAACTGTTTACTGTCGAATTCGAAACCCGTGTTGTATCAGATAATGTGTCAAACCAGCAGGATCTTATATTACTGGCTCAGTACAGGAGCGGCGTCAATCAGCATGAGACATGCCTTAACGACCTGAGTCTGTCAATTGTTACTGAAAATCCGGACAGTGGTACCGGATTTGCAAGTATAGGCGTTCTGTTTGTCATATTAGTGATATCAAGCCTGGTGATGTACAGGCGTAAGAAACAACAGCATTAAAGAGGTGAGGCGGATGGTGAACTTTGTACAGTCCCTGAATATCGCTGTGGGAAGCATAAGAAGTGCCAAGATTAGGTCCATCCTCACTACCCTTGGTATTGTAATCGGTGTGGCTGCGGTGATCGCCAATGTATCCCTGGGAGCCAGTTTCCAGCAATATTTCGATGAAGAGATCGGGTCCATTGGTTCGAATTTCATTGTCATAGACAATCTGGAACCTGGTCTTTTCTATGAAAATGAACTGGAACTTGTGGAAAACATCCCTGGTATCGTTGGTATTTCACCCATAAAACAATCAACCTATGAAGTTACTTATCAATCCACTGCCAGACACCTGGGTATAATGGGTGTTTCTGAAGATTACGAACAGGTTGCAAATCTCAAACTGGAAGAAGGAAGTTTCCTGAATGACAAGGATAAGTACGTTGCAATCATCGGAAGTGATGTAGCTTATGAAAAATTTGACCGCAAGGTATTCATCCAGAATCCCATCGACATCACTTTTCGAAAGGATGATGGAAGTGAGATTACTCAAAGATTCAAAGTAAAAGGCATTCTTAAGAGCCCGGAAACCACAATGGTCCAGAGTGGGATTGAACCTGATGAGCGTATATTCATCCCCATATCAACCTGGAATGAGATAATGGGAGAAAGTGATTGTGGCGGGTTCTTTGCAATGGCTTCCAGTATGGATACAATAGAGGAGACTTCTGATGACCTGGATCAAAAACTTGGTCGCCATTTCGGAGTACCATCAAGAGATATGGATAATGATGATGCAAAACCTTATTTAATCTTCAACCAGGCAGAGATCCTTGAAGAAACAGACCAGTTGGCTGCAGCTTTAGGCGGACTGCTTACATCTGTAGCATTGATTGCACTGGTTGTAGGGTCCATCGGGATCATGAACATCATGCTTGTATCTGTTACCGAGCGAACCCGGGAGATTGGAATATTGAAATCCCTTGGTTTCACCAAATCAAACATATTGTTCCTTTTCATTGTGGAATCGATAGTGTTGAGCGTTCTTGGTGGATTGTTTGGTACAGGATTGGGTGTTGTGGGTGCTTATGGTGCACAGACTATTATGAATCTCCCTAACACATTTCCTGTTGAAATGATTGTGATAGGCTTTGCGGTTTCAGTCATTGTCGGACTGATCGCCGGTGTATATCCGGCAAATAAGGCTGCAAAGATGAACCCGGTAGAAGCATTGAGAAGTGAGTAAGCACACTAGGATTTCTATATCCGGAACAAATGAAGAAGGAAAATTGTATGAAAATTGAAACCGTTAAAATCAGTGATGATATTGAGATCGAATATTCGCTTTCAGGTGCGCAAAGTGAAGACACCCTGCTCTTCGTGCATGGACTGGGAAGCAACCTGCGCCAGTTTGAAATGCAGCAACAATATTTTGCAAAGAATTACCGGGTACTGCTAATATCCCTGCATGGTCACGGAAACTCATCAGCCCCTACAAATCCAACCCCGGATGATTATACAATAAAGGAAATGGCCCGGGATGTGCAGGCTCTTTTGACACATCTTGGTATCAACAAGGTACATTTTGTGGGTAACTCGATGGGTGGATTAGTTGGCTATGAATTACTGGAGATAGATGAGGGTCTGCTTTCATCACTGACGACTTTCGGCACTACGGCCAGACTTCATTCTTCACGTTTCACTCTCTGGAGTTTACTTGCTATGCTGCGGTTTTTAGGTCCGAAAGGGATTGCATGGCTTGTCGGCATATCTGCTTCAAAGGATAAGGCTGTACGTGCCCGATTGAAACAGATGTACGAAATGGTATCAAAGGATGCACTTGAGCTGATCAGCATGAACATTGCTGATTATGACTATATGGATACAATTTGCAGGCACAACATCCCGATGATGTTGATCAGGGGCTGGCAGGACAAGGGGATTAATAAAAAACTGGATCCAGTGCTGGAAATAATGGGAAATAAGCCATACTTCGAACTCGTTGAAATGCCCAATGCCGGGCATTTTGCGAATATGGAAAAACCTTCGAAATTCAATGATATACTGGGCAGGTTCCTGCTAAAACAATCAATAAGGAAATATCTGTGAGGAATAAGTGGATGAATAAAGAAAAAAATGGTTTTATGGAAATTGGAATCGATCCACTGAATAGTGCTAACGGGGCACAGTTGTTATTAATGATCGGAATTTGCATATTTGCTGCCGCTGCATTTGGTTTTATTGCCGGATACCTATCACAGGGACAGACCTCGGTATTAGGTGCCTTATCTCTTATTCTTACAGGTGTGGGCTCAAGTGTGAAGAGAGTGAAATATCAGTAATATTTGAAAATTTTAACTTGAAATTAATTTAGCAAGAGGTTATAAAATGAAACCAAAAACTAAAAAGCTTTTAGCCATCATCTTGCTGGTGGCAATCTCTATAAGCTTGATTATGACTTATCTATCACTGCCACCACAACCTTTAGAAGATTTAACGCAGCACTATAATGTAACAAGGTTGACAACAAGTCCTGCTGATGATAGGAATCTCGTATGGAGTCCGGATAGAAACAAGATATTCTTTAAATCCGATTCTTACATCTGCGTCATGGACTCTGATGGCAGCAACGTGACAAAATTAGCAGAGGTAAGACATGTAACTTTAAGCCCTGACGGAAGCAAGATATTTTACAGACAAAATAAAGAGGGGCTATTCCAAGCATGGGTTATGAATGCAGATGGTAGCAGGCGGGAGGAGATAGCCGAATTCACCTTTATTCCCTCAGTCCTTACTACACCGATTTTATATTCTTGGAGCCCAGATAGGACGAAAATAGTTTATTTGATAAATGAGCCTACCGGGTATGGACTTCGGATTGAGAACGGCTCATATGTTAGAAAACATAAAGTGGAGCCAGGTGATAAGGAATGGCCCCTCTTGGAAAGCATTTGGACATATTGGATATGGGATTTAGAAAAGAACGAGACCAGAGAGCTAACCTCTTTTGAGCCTTTTGAGAGGGGTCAACCAGTCTCAGGTGAGGTAGTGTGGAGTCCGGATAGCAAAAAGATTGCACTTCCAAACCCTGAGATGACCGAAGGCAGCATATGCGACCATATTTGGGTCATAGATGCGGAAAATGGCGACAAACGGAAGTTGACCTCATTCATCGGCGTTAATGCCAGGCCTACCTGGAACCCCGACGGGAAGAAGATTATGTATCTTCAAAGTGAAGTTGAAGGACTTACTAAAATCCAGAACTTTGACATTTGGGTAATGGATTCTGACGGTAGCAATAAAAAGCAGCTAACAGAAAGTCCAATGCATGAGACAGGAGAATGGAGCCCAGATGGGAAAAGAATAGCCTACATCTCTTTTGATTCAGATTGTCTTGGAGTATTTGGGGAGAGGGAAAGCTATAAAGCTAAATCCGAGATTTGGGTGATGAATACAGATGGAACTGATAAAAAACAATTGCTAAGTATTCCATGCAATAATGGTTTGATAATGGACATGGGGTGGAGTCCCGATGAAATGAAGGTAGCTTTTGTATGGCAACCAAACCTTGATGAGCTCAAGAGAGATATATATGTAATAGATGTGCAGAGAATGGATGAGGAGGTGAAAAATGAACCCGAGAACTAAAAAGTTTTTAGCCATCATCTTGCTGGTGGCAATCTCATCGGGTGTAGTTATAACTGCTCTTGTGATGCTGCCATCACCAGTGAAACACGCTATTACGCCGGGACTTTAGCGAAAGAAATTGTTGATAATCTCGTTTCAGAGGGATATAAATGTGGAAAAGATATCAATTTACTGCAAACTGCGTTTTGGTCTTTATTTAGGAAACCTTATGTAAAAACAACATTTACACCATCAAATTTTTATGATATTGTATTAAGGGAAGTGAAAGGTAGAGATGAAACCATCGCATTGGCAAAAGCACTTAGAATAGAACCAAAAAATGCCCCTGTTGTTGCACTCGCACATTATCATGCAGTACCACTGGTTACAATGGATGTAAAATCACTTTTAAATGTTAAAAATCGCATTTATGAACTTATTGGTGTTGAGATAATCAGTGTAGATGAATTCGTAGGTATTTTATAGTAGGACTGTCACAATATCATTTTCCAGTAAATTTTTTTTAAGATAACATTCCGTAAGTATCCGAAGTTGTCGACAAACTGGAGCGAATTTGGGCGAAGCGGAGCGGAGTCGGGTACTCGCTGTTGGGCGAATGTTGCCCTGTTTTTTTATATTTTGATAAAATTATACGTTTTACTCCCTTTAGTAAATTAGATGGGTTGTGAGGGTACCTGAATAGTTACGAATTAAGTTTTAAACTGTCACGAAGACGATTGCGTATAACATTTATCAAATATATGACGTTGGCTGAGGAATTAAGTGAATGAAAAATTTAGATAAGGGATGAGCCGAAAAATTAATTCTTTCATAGTATGTCAAGTATAACCTGATATATTATAAAAATGTCTCCTCTTTTTACACGACCAATAGTTTTTTTCACACAACCACCACATTTTTTCACCAACCACTCGATCAATCGAAAGGTATAAATACCAATAACACCAATTGAAAATCGAACCTGTGTAAATATAGACTGGTTTGGAGATAATTAAATAATAAACAAATAAGGTGAAAAATATGGTAGAACAAATTATTAATGAATCGTCTGCGGATGGTGACACAGTCATTGATGTCATCGATGTAAGAAAAAGTTATCAAATAGGAGGTATGGAAATACCGATCCTTAATGGAATTGATCTTACAGTCAGGTCCGGTGAATTCCTTGCTATTATGGGACCGTCGGGTTCTGGTAAAAGTACATTGATGAACATGATCGGATGCCTTGACAGACCCACTGGCGGGCATGTTATCTTAAAAGGTAAGGATATAAATAAGATCTCAGATAATGAACTGGCCCATCTCAGGGGTCAGGAGATCGGTTTTATTTTCCAGACATTTAACCTGATCCCAAGAATGACAGCTATCCAGAATGTGGAACTGCCCACTTTTGCCAATAAAAAGAACAGCACAAATTATCATGAAAGGGCAAAAGAGCTTCTTAAGCTGGTTGGGCTTGAAGACCGTATGGACCACAAGACCACAGAACTTTCAGGCGGGCAGTGCCAGAGGGTGGCCATAGCCAGGTCATTGATAAACAACCCAAAACTGATACTTGCAGATGAGCCTACCGGGAACCTCGATTCAAAGACTACCGGTGAAATTATGGAGATCTTCTCCGACCTGCATAAACAGGGACGGACATTTGTTATGATCACACACGATCCGGATATTGCAGAATTTGCAGACAGGCTAGTGCTGGTGAAAGATGGACTAATAGAAAATAATTGAGGTGAGAAATTATGAAAAGTATAAAGAAATATATGAATTTTTTGGGGTCTTTGTTTATAGTGGCATTAATATTTACCATTTCCGTGACCTCAGTTTCGGCAGGTGGTGCTGCACTCAGGGCTGATATCGTAAAATGCGACCCGAATCCGGCACAGATAGGACAATATGTAAATGTATGGATAAAGATTGAAAATATCGGTAACACAAGAGCCGAGGATGTTTCGGTTAAATTTGTCCCATCATATCCATTCTCCCTGGATGCGGGAGATGAGACAATAAGAAATATTGGTATCTTATCACCGGATAGACACACATCATTGGAATACCAACTATATGTAGATGAAAATGCAAGACCGGGTACCAGATCAATAAAGGTACAATACCAGGATGATGAAAGCACGGCCTGGAAGGAAAAGACACTTGATATCTGGGTCGGTGCAGGTTCTGATACATTTGATAGCAGAGGGACCATCCAGCTTGAGCAGATCAAGACAGAACCCGAAGTATTGATGCCAGGTGATAAAGGAACTGTGACCTTTACGTTAAAAAACACTGCTACCCAGTATTCCATCACCCTTGACGATGATGAATATGATACAAATGCCAGGGTCAGGTCTGCAACACTTGTAGGTACCAATGGCATTGCGGTAAACAGCGATCCATACCATGATACCGGTATCCTTGGACCGGGAGATGCTATAGACCTTACATATAATATCAAGGTAGATGACACTGCACTGGATGGTACTAAACATCTGGAATTTATAGTGGCTGGAAGTTCCTATACATATAATTATGACTGGAATATTCCCATCACAGTCGATTCGGCAGGTATCAAGGTGATCCCTACCAAACCATTAACTATAGACAATGATGTGACGACCATTGAATTTGATGTGGTCAATACCCACCCCAATACGTTGACTTCGGTATCGATCAGTCCCCAGGCGGAGGGTATAAAATTCTCACCGGTAGAATATTTCATAGGGTCCATGGACCATGATGAACTGTTTACTGTCGAATTCGAAACCCGTGTTGTATCAGATAATGCGTCAAACCAGAAGGATCTTACATTACTGGCTCAGTACAGGAGCGGCGTCAATCAGCATGAGACATCCCTTAACGACCTGAGTCTGTCAATTGTAACTGAAAAGCCAGACAATGGTGCCGGATTTGCAAGTATCGGCGTTCTGTTTGCTATATTAGTGATATCAAGCCTGGTGATGTACAGGCGTAAAAAATATCGGCATTAAAGAGGTGAGGTGGATGATGAATTTTATACAGTCCCTGCATATCGCTGTGGGAAGCATAAGAAGTGCCAGGATGAATACCGTGGATGCACTGAGAAGTGAGTGAAATACCAATAATATTTGAAAATTTTAATTTGAAATTAATTTATCAAGAGGTTATAAAATGATCGAAATACAAGATCTATCAAAAAAATTCAATGGGAAAACCGTACTCACTGGTCTCAATTTCCAGATAAAGGAAGGTGAGATATTCGGATATCTGGGTCCCAACGGAGCAGGAAAGACCACAACCATGAGAATAATCCTGGGACTCCTAAGGCCAAGCTCAGGAAAGGCAATGGTTTTTGGAGGCGATCTCGAAAGCAATGACGAGCTTAGAAGCAAAGTGGGCATCCTTCTTGAAAATGACGGATTGTATGATGGATTATCTGCGTATGAAAACCTGTATTATTATGCCCGGCTCTACAATGTTTCCAATATAGAAGAGAAGATTAACAATCTGCTTGACTTTGCAGGACTTACCCAAAGAAAGAGTGATAAAGTAGGAACTTTTTCCAAGGGAATGAAGAGAAAGCTGGGACTGTCAAGGGCAATGATCCACGACCCGGATGTTCTCTTTCTGGATGAACCATCATCTGGCCTGGACCCGGAAGCACAGAGGATGGTCAGGGACCTCATACTTCACCTGGCAAAAGAGAAGAGGACAATATTCCTTAATTCCCATGACCTTGATGAGGTCCAGAAGATATGTTCAAAGATCGCTATACTTAATAAGGGAACAATACAAGCCTATGATAAGGTGGAAAATTTAAGAAATAAATTCAGTAACCCTGTTTTTGAAATTACTCTTAATGATGCTGTAAATGCTAAAAATGCATTTGATCTTTTACAATCTTTGGATTATGTGTCAGACTGCAAACCGGATGGTTTTAGAATTACTGCTACCCTCAAAGAAGAGAATTATTCGAAGATCCTAAATGAACTGGTAAGCAATGGCATAAAAGTAGAAGAAGCAAAGAAATTGGCAAAATCCTTAGAAGATGTCTATCTTGATGTTGTAAAGGAGGAATCATCATGACTTTAAGTAAGATATTCATAGTAGCAAAAAAAGAAATGATAGAAATAATCAAGACCAAAAGCCAGATGCTTGTTGGGTTATTTTTTGCCCTGTGGTTCAGTGTAATGAGCGCACCGGTGGTCAAAACAGTTGATGAGGCTGCGGTATTTGATACTTTCAATAACCTGATGTTCTATTTCGTGTTGATGATGGGTATATTCATGGCATACATGTTCTCAGGAAAAGTTTTTTTCAATGAGAAAAGGGAAGGCAATATAGAAACATTACTATGTACACCTCTTAGCCTTAGACAAATATGGTTCGGAAAAGTGGTTGGTGTTTCCATTGTTGCCTATTTGATCGCTCTACTGTCGGCTGCCTTGATAACTATAATTGCAAATATCTTTTCAACTTCAATGCTGCTGCCATTGCCTGCTATTTTCGTTCATATTTTTCTTGTTGTTCCGGCGTTCATAGCAGTTGCCGTAGGTCTTCTGGGTTTCGGGCACTTATTGCTAGGCATGCGGGAAAACCAGATTCTAAATATCTCATTCTTTATTGTGATTTTTTTTGCCTTTTCTCTTCCTAAGAATGTAATTGGAGGAGGATTTGCAGTTTCGTGGATAGAGGTTGGAGTTTTACTGATGGTTGCTGTGCTTCTGTTGGTATTTGTAAGTTACCTGACCAGATATCTGAGCAAGGAGCGGATTGTTACGACGATAGCGTGAAAGGAAGTGAAAAAGATGAAAAGATATGTGAATTTTTGAATCCAATAAAAGAGCATTAGTGCTAATCTTTTCATGCTGGTATAGCATCTAAGTTACAAATTGGCTCACATTTTAATCCCTTTTACCTCTACTCCCTAAATAATTTATTAGAAATCTTATAATGATTATATTTACAGCATGTGTATATCCAAGCATGTAAATAAATTAAAATCCCATGTCAACAATACACAAACTAGACTATTTATAGAAACAATTAAATACTCGTGTGCTGTATTTGATGATTGAGATTTGTTACAGTAGAATAGCTTGATAATAATATTATAAAGGAGAATCAACATGAAAGAAGAACAGCCATTCAACATTGATGAATGTAAGGAACTTGGAAAATTGGAAATGACAAAAGAAGTTGTAGTAACACTAATTGGGATGGGAACATTAGCTCTATTTGCGTTTGGATTTTTTTTCACTTCACTATATACACTATTTACCGGGAACGTTGGCTTTAACTTTACAAGCGGCACAATTCTTATTTCAGTAGCTCTCTTCGTTGGTACAATGGTATTGCACGAACTCATCCATGGCGCATTTATGTCAAAATACGGAGGCAATCCGAGTTATGGTGCAGGTATTGCATATTTCATTCTCCCCTATTTCTACGCCACCTCAAAAACTGTTTTTCCACGCAACCAGTATATAGTGATCGCCATTGCGCCGTTGGTTGTGATCTCCCTGGTTGCAATCGGGATCATGGCTGCTTTCCCATCGATTGCGCACTGGATGGTTATACCGTTTGTATTAAATGGTTCCGGAGCAGTAGGCGATCTGTGGGTGACACGTAGCATACTGAGATGTCCGAAACATGTAACGGTTGAAGACCGAAAAAACGGGGTGATAATTTATGGCAAAGAAACTGATAAACCCATGGATATGTCTACAACTGGATTTGGTTCAGGATTTTGCAAAGTATTCATGCTCTGTGTTGTTGCGACGGGGTTTTTAATGATTATAGCGTCAATGGCCCTGGATATTTTAGGAGTTGAATCTTTTGCAATCGGACCCGCGAATAGTTTTTTCACGATTTTTGAATATCAAAGCATAGGAGAAGGTTTCGAATTCGGTTTCTTCCCCATGACATTAATAGCTATAAGTGTGATTGCCGGGTTGGTTTACGCGATTATCAATGCAGGTAAATCAAGAAATGGTGCTATGGCGGGATAGTGATATCAGACTTTGTAAATAAGTAGATATGTAAAGATGAAGAACGAAACGAGACCGAAGATACTGAAAATATCCTGCGTATACGGTGGCGTGCTCAGCCTGATTCTTGTTGGTCTGTACGTCTTCTATGTGGTCGCATTCCCCGGCACCGTGAAATTTATGCCGCTCCAAGTCACTTTGCTGCTGCCAGGGATCGTCTCAGTCACCGTCTTTTCTTATATGCACCTCAATTACGCGAAGGAGAAACCGGAAGAATTCTCATGCCCCACACTGCCCGGAATCATCATAACTGCGGTCTGCCTCTCGAATGCTAATACAACTCTGTACATGGAACTCTCGATGGACAATGGTCTGGGCTTCGTGTTGAGCTACAGTTGCGACGATATATCCTTAAGCGTTGGGTGGCAGACCGCGTCTGTCGATACACAACAGACTCATGAAGCTGTTGCGACGATACACCCTTAAACGAAGGGTGGCAGACGGTTGAACTGGAACGATTCAGGCTGTGCTATGACTAAAAGAGCATAATGGAGGAATGATATGTTGTCAAGAAAAACATTTACAATCGGAATCATCCTGATAGCAGTACTGGGAATATCAGCTTGCATAGAGACGAATCACGAAGTGGAGGCGCCGGCCGCTGTCACTTCTGCCAATGAACCCGCAGATGCCAACAACCAGGTGGGAGCAACGCCGGTGGCAGACACTTCTTCCGATGAAAGGAGTCCGGTATGGAGCCCTGATAGCTCGAAGATATTCTTCAAATCAGATGACTGGATCTGTGTCTGCAATCCGGATGGAAGCCAGAAGGAAAAACTGGCAGAGATCAAGTGGAACTCGCTGGTCATGGATCCTGAGCGGAAGCGGGCTTTTTACAAAAACCGCACATGTACAGTGGATGGAAGCGAGGAGACCTATCAGGCGTATGTGATGGATATCGATGGCAAAAACCTGACGAAGATTGCTTCGCTCACACTTGAGGATGAGTACGTTGACGATGGCGGTTATATCGGGGGTACCAGAATGTTAGCGTACGACATGCATTCATGGAGTCCCAACCGGACGGAGATCTTCTTCACGAGACTGGAAGAGACGGGCTATACGTGGGTCTGGAGAGAAGAGGAAGGAGAATGGGTGCGATACAGAGCCGGAACCGAGCCTTTTATATCTGTTCTGGATGAAAGGGGCTGGGAAGGGCAGAAGTTGATTGCCAAAGAACATCTGAAAACCGCATGGGTATGGGATCTGGAAGAGAATGAGTTGAGATTCATCGGCAACTTGAGCTATGGCATCGTACATGGCACCCTCAGGGGGCTGGTCGTCTGGAGTCCTGATGGCAGGCATGTGGCTCTGCCGTGCTCTGATCTTTCAGAAGCAGGGTCTACCGGGCAAATCTTTGTGATAAACATGGAGACCGGGAAGAGCAGGAGATCAACGTCCTTTGTTGGGTCCAGTACATTGCCCAGATGGAGTCCCGATGGTAAGAAGATCATGTACGTGCGAATGCCACCGAAATACTGGTGGTCACCTTACATCGACAACAGTGATGAGGGTGCGGATATCTGGGTGGTGGATATCGATGGAAGCAACGAAAAACAAGTGACAGCCATCCCGGAGAACTGGGAAGAAGGATTCTGGAGTCCTGACGGGAAAAGAATCGTCTATGCTTCATTGAAACCGGGTTTTATGGACGTGGGCGAAACTCGGGAGATTGAGGTCCGGATGGTGAACGAGGACGGGGGTGATGAGCGGCTGCTCACAACGATTACCACCGAGTTAATAGTGCGCATGGTGTGGAGTCCCGATGGATCAAAGATAGCCGTTGTAACATGGGAATATGAAGAGGGGGTTAACCGCGACATATATATGATAGATATACCTGCAACCGAGGATGTGAAAAATGATATCTGATGAGAGATAAGATAACGATAAAGGTGAACAAAGAATTCCCAAGCACCAACGATGCCCTGCAATCCGAGTGGAGGGTGGTTGGGACTTATACGTCTATCCGATTTTTTGCATTCTCGGATGGCTTTCAGTTCCAATAATAATAAAATATTCAAAGGGATTGCATCCGGTAAAACGGCTTGTTTACATTTACATCCTTCCGCAATTGGTAATGGGAATAGCCTTCATGCTTCAATTTCCGTTTCATTGAAATGAAGGCGCGGATGCTCTCGCAATCCGATTTATGGGGTGGCGCGGATGAAGGCTCTGTCAGATTCGCCCCCCATTGTCCATACTTATTCGTTGTATCGGGGCAACGCCATCTGTAACTGATTTGTGATTCTGTTGCGAAGTTCCACATCTCACCACAACACCTTCCGATTAATCGAAATGTTTAAGTACTAATATTCGCATCTATACAATCAGACGAGTCGATTAATCGACAAGTCTGAACAAAAGGAGGAGATTAACATGAAAGAACAACAATTAAACCTTAATGGACGGAAAAAAGAAAGGCTTTTTAGGGGACTATGTATTGGAATTGGTTTAGTCCTTGGAGCTGGCACAGGTGTTGCAATAGACAATATTGTCATCGTAATGGGAGTAGGACTTATGCTTGGCATTGCTATCGCTGTTTATGCTATCGTGAACACTTCACCGAAAGGTTTTATCAGTGATTTTTCCCTCGGATTTTTAGTTGGGATCTCTGCTATAGTTATTTCATCATGGTTGCTTTATATAATAATCGCAGTGGTCTTGATATGGGGATGTATAACGGACAACTAAGACAAAAATAAAGATGAATAACGAATTAAATTGCATAAATGTGATAAGGATAAAATAGGTATCACAGAAAAGGTCGATCTTGTTTTAGCTTTTTACATGTTTCATGAAGTTCCTGATCAAAAAAAGTTATTAGGAGAGATAAGGTACAGATATATCCTTCTTTAATGAAGATCGACCAGATACCCTTGCACCATTTAAGCCAGATGATCTTCCACCGGATAAATGGATCGTTGAAAAGTTTAGTCTGATGTTTGGCATCACTGAGCAAGAATCAAGAGAATATTTGACCCAGCTCAAAGACTCTATCGGCAATAGTCAGGAAGTATCCGGAAAAATTAGTTTAAGAAAGGAGCTCGACATCGCGGCAGTATATTCCAAATTAAAAGAGACAAGCACCAACTCAAACGTTTCTCCAACAAGTGGAGAAGGCTGGATCACGGAGACATTCTACAACCAGGACAAAAAGATAGGAGTTTTAGATTTCCTTGTCACGAATACAAGGGTTATCCTTCAGAATAACGGGCATGAGTATACGATCAAAATAGACAGGCTGGGAGGCGTAGACATAGAGATCAAGCTCGGCACCAAAGTGCAAATCCCGGAAGAGGAATATCGTCGGATTTTCAAAGATATGTTTGTTAATCTTGGATTGTCGGCTGAAAAGGTGGATGAATTTAAATTTGAATATATCGCGGGTTTGTGATGATTTTGAGAGACCGTTACATTACATGTTGGTACTATTAAAATAACCGCAGATGAACACAGAT
>JAIOQW010000001.1 GCA_021108405.1 Methanosarcinales archaeon | reverse complement strand
GCCAGCAACTCTGCAGCTCCTGCCATTGTCTGGGATGTTGTAAATCTGACATTTACTACGGCATCTGCATCCAGTCTTTTTGCATCATCTACCATTCTGCTCATGGCTTCTGCCCTTGCATCTGCAAGCATCTCCGAATATCCGTGCAGTTCTCCTCCAACTATGCTTTTCAAGCCAGCCATGATATCTTTCCCAACATGCTTGGCTCTTACAGTATTTCCAAATACGATATCTAATGTCTCAACCTCATATCCCTGCAAGTTTTGGGTTGTTGTTACTATCATGGTCTCATCTCCTGACAATCACTGTGCTGGCCATGCAAATGCTTCGCATTCCAGCTCGAGCCAGATTGATTTGTGGTCGGGTAGTGATCCGGTACTTTGTAATGGCGGATCGGTGCTGTGCGGTATCGATACTCTCCTCCTGCTGATGTAACAGTGCTCTTTTAAGGATGTACCTGAATGGGTTTTCATCCTGTTGCTGTTCGTTGTTGCGGGGGGTGTGGTTGTAGTTGTTCATGTAGTCCATCTCCTTTTATCCAAACTGGTCGATTAATAGGCCAGTCTTATTCCATAAATGATGTAATGGTACTTAATCCTTTCGATTGATAGAACAATCTTATGATGGAATGCCATACCTGACAACCGAATGCGAATTTTGGTGGGTATGAAGGGATGCACCTTACTGGCAATCGGAGTGCAGATTTTAACTACAGAACAAAATCCGACCGAAGGGAGGATTTTATTCTTTGACAAATATTTCATTTTGTGTATAATTCATAATATGATTCTTTTTATACTTAAAATACCATTGACTTATCATACTATTTATGGTGAATAGAATGACTACAGAAGAGAACACAACCCGCATGATAGAGGCATCTGATAAAATCAGAAAGGTTTTTGTGTCTATGGAAGGCTTCACTGGTGATATAAGTTTAAGTAAACCTGAACTTCTTACATTGGAATCTGTTTCTGAACATAAAGAACTTACAATGAGCAAACTGGCCAAGAGTTTAGACATTGGGTTTAGTACAGCAACAAACATAATTGACCGTTTGATTAAAAAAAAACTGGTTGTTCGGGAAAGAAATCATGGTGATCGGAGAGTTGTAAAAGTATTTTTATCAAAGGAAGGCGAAAAAATTATATCATCGTATCAAGAACAGAAGAAAATATATTTCAAGAAGATGATTGAATTCCTCACTGAAGACGAACAGGAAAGCTTTATTTTAATTTTAGAAAAAATCGCAAATAAAATGTAAAAAAAAGATGAAAACACTATGACAAGAACAAAATCCTCCCTCCGGTCGGATTTTCTTGACTGAAGCTTCGGAGAAGCTGAAGATTAGAAAATGTGAACAGAGTGAGCATTTTCGATTCAAGTTATACTTGATATACTATTAAAAATTTTAGACAATTTAATGGACAACATTGTGAAATATTCTTCAGGTTAAAAGCTACTGGCTACCGGGACGACCTGGGAAAGAG
This sequence comes from Methanosarcinales archaeon, assembly GCA_021108405.1. Lineage (GTDB taxonomy): Archaea > Halobacteriota > Methanosarcinia > Methanosarcinales > Methanocomedenaceae > Methanomarinus. The sequence continues at coordinate 14,544 of JAIOQW010000001.1, read as the reverse complement.
GAGCATGGATGCCTCGGAATTTATTCTGAGTGTGGTGAGGATGGGGCTTCACCCCCTTCATCCTCATCCATTGCCGGCACATCTATCACATAAATATCGTTGTTTACAACATCTATCACATGATAATCAAAAGCTATTTTTGACCCATCCGGGCTCCATGCTAAACCCATTCCTACACGGGAGGGATTACAAGGGACAATCAGCAATACCTCTTTATTAGTTCCGTCTGCATCCATTATCCGGATTTCCATAGCTTTAGGGTCGTTTGTTAACCTGCGGATATAAGCTATCCTTCTACCATCAGGACTCCAATCGAAATCAGTGATCAGTTCTCCAGTCGTTAGCTGCTTTTTATCACTACCATCGGGGTTCATTATCACGATATCAAAGTTGCTGAGATTGCCAGACGTATATACTATCCTCTTCCCATCCGGACTCCATTCTGGACTTGTATCATACTCCGGATAATCTGTTAATCTCTTCTTGTTACCTCCGTCAGCATCCATAATCCTGATATCAAAGTTTTCAATAGGGTTGTTGCAGGATAGCGTTGAGGTTTGGAAAAGTATTTTCTTTCCATTCGGACTCCATATTAAATCTGAATAACCAGAACAAGTGAGGTCAATATCAGATGCTATTTTTGTTTTATTGCCCCCATTGGCATCCATCGCAAAAATATCTGCATGTGTTTCCCTCGCTATTATATCCATATTTTTTCGATCATCACGTGGTTCATAATCAAACCGTGTCCATGTTTCATCTTTCCACTTCACCCAATAATAACCGGTACCATAAGGTGTGAAGTAGCATATCTTTTCCCCATCAGGGCTTATAGTGGGATTATAGTCAGGCGGTGTCACATTTAAAGAAGTCAACTTTTTCTTATTGCTGCCATTAGTATTCATGACCCATAAATCAATTCCGGGGTAATTCTCATATTGAAAAAAAATCTTGTCAAGATACACAACTGGTTTTGTGCCATTTGCCAACCTGATTAAATTACTGCCATCTGCATCCATGACACAAATGTAACATTCCGGACCATAACGACTAACACCAATATCTGGTCTTGATTGAAAGAATATCCTTTTTCCATCTACACTCCACACAGGGTTCTCATCCGGACCGGGATTTATCGTTAGTCTTGTTATATTTTCAGATAGGTTGATTAAATCCACTAATTGTGGTTCCGGTGTAATAGCATGTTTCACTGGTGATGGCAGCATCACAAGAGCAGTTATAACTACACCTGACGAGATTGCCACCAGCAAGATGATGGCTGCAAGCTTTTTAGTTCTTGGGTTCATTTTTCACCTCCTCATCCATTCTCGGCACATCTATTACATATATCTCTCTCTTGAGCTCATCACGGTTTGGTTGCCATACAAAAGCTACCTTCATTCCATCGGGACTCCACTCCATGTCCATTATCAAGCCATTATTGCATGGAATACTTAGCAATTGTTTTTTATCAGTTCCATCTGCATTCATCACCCAAATCTCGGATTTAGCTTTATGGCTTTTCCTCTCCCCAAATCCCCCCAAACAATCTGAATCAAAAGAGCTGTAGGCTATTCTTTTCCCATCTGGGCTCCATTCTCCTTCCTCATGCATTGGGCTTTCTGTTAGCTGCTTTTTATTGCTACCGTCAGAATCCATTACCAAAATGTCAAAGTTCTTGATTTTAGTAAGTCCTTCAACTTCACTTTGATGATACTTTATCTTCTTCCCGTCGGGGCTCCATGCAGGCCAGGCATTAACGCCGATGAATGAGGTTAACTTCCGTTTTTCGCCATTTTCCACATCTATGACCCAAATATGCTCGCAAATGCTGCCTTTGATCATCTCAGGGTTTGGAAGTACTATCTTTTTGCCATCCGGACTCCACACTACTTCACCTGGGAATGGTTGCCCCCTCTCAAAAGGCTCGAAAGATGTTAGCTCTCTGGTCTCGTTCTTTTCTAAATCCCATATCCAATATGTCCAAATGCTTTCCAAGAAGGGCCATTCCTTATCACCTGGCTCCACTTTATGTTTTCTAACATATGAGCCATTCTCAATTCGAAGTCCATAGCCGGTAGGCTCATTTATCAAATAAACTATTTTCGTCCTATCCGGGCTCCAAGATAAGAGCGGTGTAAAAAATATGACTGAGGGAATAAAGGTGAGTTCAGCTATCTTCTCCCGACTGCTACCATCAGCATTCATAACCCATGCTTGGTATAATAGCCCATCTTTGCTTTGTCTGTAAAATATCTTGCTTCCATCAGGGCTTAAAGTTACAAGTCTTACATGTCTTCCCTCTGCTAATTTTGTCACATTGCTTCCATCAGAGTCCATGACGCAGATGTAAGAATCGGATTTAAAGAATATCTTGTTTCTATCCGGACTCCATACGAGATTCCTATCATCAGCAGGACTTGTTGTCAACCTTGTTACATTATAGTGCTGCGTTAAATCTTCTAAAGGTTGTGGTGGCAGTGATAGATAAGTCATAATCAAGCTTATAGAGATTGCCACCAGCAAGATGATGGCTAAAAGCTTTTTAGTTTTTGGTTTCATTTTATAACCTCTTGCTAAATTAATTTCAAGTTAAAATTTTCAAATATTACTGATATTTCACTCTCTTCACACTTGAGCCCACACCTGTAAGAATAAGAGATAAGGCACCTAATACCGAGGTCTGTCCCTGTGATAGGTATCCGGCAATAAAACCAAATGCAGCGGCAGCAAATATGCAAATTCCGATCATTAATAACAACTGTGCCCCGTTAGCACTATTCAGTGGATCGATTCCAATTTCCATAAAACCATTTTTTTCTTTATTCATCCACTTATTCCTCACAGATATTTCCTTATTGATTGTTTTAGCAGGAACCTGCCCAGTATATCATTGAATTTCGAAGGTTTTTCCATATTCGCAAAATGCCCGGCATTGGGCATTTCAACGAGTTCGAAGTATGGCTTATTTCCCATTATTTCCAGCACTGGATCCAGTTTTTTATTAATCCCCTTGTCCTGCCAGCCCCTGATCAACATCATCGGGATGTTGTGCCTGCAAATTGTATCCATATAGTCATAATCAGCAATGTTCATGCTGATCAGCTCAAGTGCATCCTTTGATACCATTTCGTACATCTGTTTCAATCGGGCACGTACAGCCTTATCCTTTGAAGCAGATATGCCGACAAGCCATGCAATCCCTTTCGGACCTAAAAACCGCAGCATAGCAAGTAAACTCCAGAGAGTGAAACGTGAAGAATGAAGTCTGGCCGTAGTGCCGAAAGTCGTCAGTGATGAAAGCAGACTCTCATCCATCTCCAATAATTCATAGCCAACTAACCCACCCATCGAGTTACCAACAAAATGTACCTTGTTGATACCAAGATGTGTCAAAAGAGCCTGCACATCCCGAGCCATTTCCCTTATTGTATAATCATCCAGGGTTGGATTTATAGGAGCTGATGAGTTTCCGTGACCATGCAGGGATATTAGTAGTACCCGGTAATTCTTTGCAAAATATTGTTGTTGCATTTCAAACTGGCGCAGGTTGCTTCCCAGTCCATGCACGAAAAGCAGGGTGTCTTCACTTTGCGCACCTGAAAGCGAATATTCAATCTCAATATCATCACTGACTTTAGCGGTTTCAATTTTCATACAATTTTCCTTCTTAATTTGTTCCGGATATGAAAATCCTGGTGTACTTATTCACTTCTCAATGCTGTAATTGTTTGGGCTTAACATTGTTATTGGTTTTTTTTTCAAACCCTATCATTGTGTATCGTATATATAGTCTGTAAAGAATTCCGAATATTTTTTTTCCCATATGAATAACTCCTATTATTCTTATTTTATTTTACTTCAATAAAACCATTAAATGAATTTATTCACCTAATATTACTTATACCTATCTATTAATGGCCCGGTTTGTAAATATACCCTGTTGGATTTTTACAATAAACAGAGACTGGAAATAATTAGTAAAATATCACATAGAACAAAATCCTCGCTAACGCTCGGATTTTCTTGACCGACATTCCGGAGGAATGGAGGATTATAAGATTCGTAGAATATTCGACTAAAGCTTCGAAGGAGTTGAAGATTAGAAAATACAAAGTATTTTCGATTCAAGTTATACTTGATATATTATAAAAAAATTAAATATATATTATCAGTCAATTTATCATTAAATACATATTAAACTGATGAGTATTTGAACTTGTCTATTGATTGTGGGACTTTACTATAATATATGACAGTTATTTTAAAAATGTTAAAATAAATACACTTCCCTCGCCTAGAGTACTTTCCACCCTGATCGTCCCACCATGCCCTTTCATTATACTTTTGGTGATGACCAGCCCAAGTCCTGAACCACCATAGGAGCGGGTAGAAGTATTATCGATCTGGTAAAATTTGTTAAATATCTTATCGATCTTATCGGGCGAGATGCCTATCCCGTCGTCTTTCACATATACTTCTATGTATTTCTCTGATTCGTTAGCCTTTATCTCCACATTCCCACCATTGGGCGTGAATTTCAATGCATTACTTAAAAGATTGATAAACACTTGTATCAATTTATCTTTGTCAGCATTGATCTTTAGCAGGTCAGTGGGAATATCAGTGGTAATATTTATTTTCTTTTCTTCTGATTGCTTTTTTATTGTTTCAATAGCAGAATTGATTATCTCACCAATATCCAGCATATCCTTCCTGAATCTCATATTGCCTGATTCGATCCTGGAAATATCCAGCATGTCGTTTACCATTCTTGTCTGACGGTCGATATTCCTTACAATCAACTCTAGCATTTCCCTTCTTACATTCACATCCGGGTCATTTTGCAATAGGAATTCAGCTGAAGTTTTCATAGGGGTCAACGGAGTCTTTAATTCATGCGAGACCATTGACACGAAATCAGATTTCAACTTATCCAGTTCCATTAGTTTTTTATTCGCTCGCTTCAGGAGTTCATTGGATTCGGTAATCTCACTGGTCTTGCTGGCAACTTCAAGTTCCAGGGATTTATTCCATCTTGTCAGTAACAGGATAATTGAAAAACTGCCCAGTAAAAGGAAAATACCGGATACGCCGATGAACATGCTATGTTTCACATAAATAGATTTTATCAGTGTGTCCACTTCTGATACCTGTGACGTCACTGCAACAGACCATAGCTGGTTACGCCAGTAGATAGGAGAATAAGCTATTAATCTCTTTTCAGAACCATTCATATCTAAATAATAACCTGTGCCCTCAGAACCATTCATCTGTTGATGAAGTATCTGCTGTAGACGAGGGCTTTCATTGCCCAGTTTTTCCAGATAATTCCGTCCCCAGCGGTATCTATTAGAACTGTCATACAATATTGTCCCTCGCTTATCAATCATATAAACCTCATGTTGGGATTTACAATTTTTCAGGAATCGATCTGAAATATCCGATATCTTTATTATCACAAGTACAATGCCTTTGAACTCGTCACCCTCATAAATAGGTGTCCAGATAAAAACACCCATTCCCCCCTCCAATAAGAATATGGGGTTTGAAATGTAGGTCTCTTTATTGTCCCTGGTTTTTTCAAAAACCCATTCATCGTTTTTTTCATAAAGGTCATAACCAAGCGGACTGTTTTCTTCCGGATATCCAAGGGTCACTATACCGCTTTCGTTTATAAACTCGATAACATGTATGTCGTTGGTTTTATTATAGACATTAATAAAAGAATCTACTATTTCATCAGGTGGTTTATCCGATATCTCATTGGCCAGTATTTCGATGATTATTGTCTTCTGATTTAAAAATTCCTCTATTCCATCCGTGGACTGCCTTGCAAGTAACAACTGTTGTTCATTGAACTGTTCCTGTACTATATTCTGTACCTCTTCATTAGTCCTGGATCCAAGAAATATAATAAGGGCAATGGCAAAAAAACAAATAATCAGGATTGTCAATAGATTATACTTATGATCCTTGAATATTAGTTTCGATATCATTTGAACGAAATAAATATATCCGGGTCGTTGACCTGGTCAAACGCCGGTCCTTCGAAGTATCATCTTTATCCTGGCCTTTAACTCGCCCAGATCGAACGGTTTGGTAACATAATCATCAGCACCGGTCTCTATACCTTCTATCTTATCATCAATCTCGCCTTTGGCTGTTAACATTATTATTGGGATGTGTTGAGTTAAAGAATCGGCTTTTAACACATTGCATACCTCGAATCCGTCCATTCCCGGCATCATCAGGTCTAGCAGTATTATATCCGGATGATCTGACCTTGTCTTTTCAATAGCTTCCATGCCGCTAGATGCTTCAATCACCTGGTAATTTTCGGCTTCCAGTGCTCTCTTGAGAGGTAGCAGAGAATCAAGTTCATCGTCTACAATCATGATTTTTTCCCTTGTATCTGATATAGTATCGATTGTCTGTTTTACTTTTTCAACATTGATTTGAAGTAACACAGCAATGCGTTCGGGAGGCATTTCAGGGTCTTTTTCAATAATTTTAATAATCTCTTTTTCTATATCATCAAAATTCATATAACCACCTAATTAACATAAGAACTACTTAATATATCAAGTATATTTGCTGTTATTACTATCTATATTTGACGTATAGGTCTATATTCATCTTAATTATTATCTGATCTTTCCATAAATTCATTTCCTTCTTCATTCGTTTTGGATATAGAAATCCTGGTGTGCTTACTTACTTCTCAATGCATCTACTGGTTTCATCTTTGCAGCCTTATTTGCTGGATATATACCGGCGATCAGTCCGACAATAACTGAAACCGCAAAGCCTATCACAATCATTTCAACAGGAAATGTGTTAGGGAGATTCATAATAGTCTGTGCACCATAAGCACCCACAACACCCAATCCAGTTCCAAGCAATCCGCCGAATACACTTAAGACTGTAGATTCCACAATGAACAGGAACAGGACATTCCAATTGGTGAAACCCAGTGACTTTAAAATACCTATCTCTCGAGTACGTTCTGTTACTGATACCAGCATGATATTCATGATCCCGATGAACCCTACAAACCAGTGCAATCAATGCTACAGATGTAAGCAGTCCGCCTAAAGCTGCAGCCAACTGGTCTGTTTCTTCAAGGATCTCTGCCTGGTTGAAGATTGAATAGGGTTTGGCATCATCATCATCCATATCCCTTGATGATACTCCAAAATGACGACCAAGTTTTTGATCCAGGTCATCCAGTAGCTTTTATTGTATCCATACTGGATGCCATTGCAAAGAAGCTGCCATAATCATCTTCCCCCTTTATCTCATTCCAGGTAGAAATCGGGATGAATATGCGTTCCTAGGGATACATTGGCAATCACTGCAGCCACACCGATTACAATCCCAAGGGCAGTGAGGATGGACCTCATCCTGGCACTTCTTATGCTTCCCACAGCGATACGCAGGGACTGTACAATATTTACCATCCGCCTCACCTCTTTAATGCTGTTGTTTCTTACGCCTGTACATCACCAGGCTTGATATCACTAATATGACAAACAGAACGCCTATACTTGCAAATCCGGTACCACTGTCCGGATTTTCAGTAACAATTGACAGACTCAGGTCGTTAAGGCATGTCTCATGCTGATTGACGCCGCTCCTGTACTGAGCCAGTAATATAAGATCCTGCTGGTTTGACACATTATCTGATACAACACGGGTTTCGAATTCGACAGTAAACAGTTCATCATGGTCCATGGACCCTATGAAATATTCTACCGGTGAGAATTTTATACCCTCCGCCTGGGGACTGATCGATACCGAAGTCAACGTATTGGGGTGGGTATTGACCACATCAAATTCAATGGTCGTCACATCATTGTCTATAGTTAATGGTTTGGTAGGGATCACCTTGATACCTGCCGAATCGACTGTGATGGGAATATTCCAGTCATAATTATATGTATAGGAACTTCCAGCCACTATAAATTCCAGATGTTTAGTACCATCCAGTGCAGTGTCATCTACCTTGATATTATATGTAAGGTCTATAGCATCTCCCGGTCCAAGGATACCGGTATCATGGTATGGATCGCTGTTTACCGCAATGCCATTGGTACCTACAAGTGTTGCAGACCTGACCCTGGCATTTGTATCATATTCATCATCGTCAAGGGTGATGGAATACTGGGTAGCAGTGTTTTTTAACGTAAAGGTCACAGTTCCTTTATCACCTGGCATCAATACTTCGGGTTCTGTCTTGATCTGCTCAAGCTGGATGGTCCCTCTGCTATCAAATGTATCAGAACCTGCACCGACCCAGATATCAAGTGTCTTTTCATTCCAGGTCGTGCCTTCATCATCCTGGCATTGTACCTTTATCGATCTGGTACCCGGCCTTGCATTTTCATCTACATATAGTTGGTATTCTAATGATGTGTGTCTGTCCGGTGATAAGATACCAATATTTCTTAGCGCATCATCTCCCGCATCCAGCGAGAATGGATATGATGGAATAAATTTAACCGAAACATCCTCTGCCCTGGTGTTACCGATATTTTCAATCTTTATCCATACGTTTACATATTGACCGATCTGTGCCGGGTTTGGGTCAGATTTTACGATATCAGCCCTGAGTGCAGCACCACTTGCCGAAACTGAGGTCACGGAAATGGTAAATATTAATGCCACTATAAACAAAGACCCCAACAAATTCATATATTTCCTTATACTTTTCATAACTTTTCATCTCAATTATTTTCTATTAGTCCATCTTTCACCAGCACCATCCTGTCTGCAAATTCTGCAATCTCAGGATCGTGAGTGATCATAACAAATGTCCGTCCCTGTTTATGCAGGTTGGAGAAGATAAGGGTAATTATCAAATCCTTAAAGTTAAAACCCACAAACGTTATCTATCATCACGAGAAAAATATTGGTAGGAGAAATCTATATGGATGGAACTATTCGGACGAATATTAGTTTAGGATTACATGTTGCAATCGTATTAAAAAAGGACCAAAAAACAGGTAAACTTACAACAGGAATTGTTCAACGCATACTAACGAATTCCAGGACACATCCACATGGAATTAAAGTTCGTCTTGAAAGTGGTGAAATCGGCAGAGTAAAAGAAATTTTTAATCAGAAAGTTTAGATAGATTTTTTCAAACCCTATCATTGTGTATCGTATATAGAGTCTGTAAAGAATTCCGAATATTTTTTTTCGATTAACCTTGCCTTTAGAATAATCTCATCCCGCGCTTCAAAATCGACTATGATCCGGTCTTTGTAATTGATGTTGTGCACAATACCTTCATTAAACAACCATGATACAATTGACATTCCATATTTCGACATTGGCAATGAAACCGTGTCGCGTTTCCATTTAGGGAGTTGCCTATATATCTCCATCTTAAGTTCATCGAATCCCAAACTATTTTTTGCAGAGACTGCGACAGGATTTGGAGTAAGGTACCCTACATTTTCAAGTCGCTCTTTGAATTCATTTTCTGTAATTCTGTCAATTTTGTTCAGCACAGTGATGATAGGCACTCCTTTTATTTGTTCCCAAAATGTGTCATGCGAAGTGACAAGTTTTTGCCGCATGATGCCAGGAGATTCACTTGCATCAACAACCAGCAGGATGACATCGGCAAGGAATATCTCGTTCAGTGTTGAACGAAACGCATCGATCATCCAGTGTGGCAGATCTTCAATAAAGCCGACCGTGTCAGTCAAAAGTACACGGCGCCCACAGATATTCAGCGCACGTGTTATTGGCAGGAGTGTTGTGAAAAGCATATCCTCAACGTGTACATCTTCATCTACAAGTGCATTGAAAAGGGTGCTTTTTCCGGCACTGGTATAGCCTGCCAATGATACAATTGAAAAACCATGTTCATGTCGCTTGATCCGTAGGGATTCATTGTCTTTTTGGACACTTGCAAGCTCTTTTTGTATTCGTTTTATCCTGCTCCTGATGTCCTGCTCATACGAATCCTCATAACTCCCAAGTCCCATAAACCCGGGACGTTCTTCCTTTATAAGAAGTGACATGATCGCCTTTGCTTTTGGGAGTTCGTACTGTAATTTTGCAAGTTCGACCTGAAGTTTAGAACGTTTTGTGGTTGCCCGCTTGGCAAATATTTCAAGTATCAACTGGAACTTGTCAATTACTTCACACTTGCAGGTCTCGGATATGTTGTATATCTGTGTTGTACTCAACTGGTTGGAAAAGATGATCCCATCGGCTCCCAACTCTTCCATCATCAAGGCAAGTTCTTCAACCTTTCCACGCCCGATCTGGTATTTCCTGTCAGGTCTTCTTGTTTGTGTAACATCGCCAACCACTTTGTAGTTTGCAGATCTTGCCAGATCCTGCAATTCAATAAGTTTTCGTATGTTTTTGGATTCATCGTTTGTAAGTTCATTTCGCTGGACAAGTATCACATGTTTCATAGTTTATAAGTCCTTCAATTATTTACTTGATTGAATCTTACAATATCTACCCCAACAACCTTAAATCCGTGTGAATCTGTGTTACCTGCACGCCCCTTAGGCGTTGCAGGCATTCAACTCCGCAGGAGTTGAATGTATCCGTGTCTATGTAATTATCGATTTTAACTGTATATATTTTATAAAAATATATCTCAAGTAAATGCGAACGAAGTGAGCATTTTCTTGTAATCCTCAATTGAAATAACTGGTTTTTAGGATAGTGCCAGGTTAAGCTAAACAATTATTAAATTTCTATCAACTCTCAATTCCAAGTTCACTTAAAAGAAGATTTCGTGTGCAAAATGATATATGGTGTGCCAGTTCGATCGAACTACGATCGCCCAATGATTCCTGATATTTAAAATCGCGCGAAAACATGCTAGCAACCACTCTTTCCGGCTGGTTATACATTTCCCCGTGCTCGGTAATGATGGTACCACCGAACTCGATCTCTTTTACAGTATCTTCAATGACTTGTACGATATCCGTTAACTCAGGTGCTGAGTCCAGCCAGAATGGTTTGATCTTGATCTGGTTCACTTTCTCAATATGTTCGGCAGTGATTGATACGGATACAGCTGCGCATACCATGTAGTAGCGGTCATTGATCTTATGGCGTCCTGATATGTCAACTGCTATTATATTGTACATTTGTGTGGCTCACATTTTTAGGTTGGTTGATTGAACTTCCAGTGCTCTTTTTTAATAATATTGTAACTTACATTTGGCATATCTCAAAACCGCTTTAATCGTATTTAAATTAGACTTATTTTCTGACTATGGAAAAAAATCCTCGCTAACGCTGATAAGGGTATTATGTTTCATGATTTCCAAGGTCCCTGGCAATCCCCTTATAATTAACGATCATGCCAGGTTTTTTGCAAATTATATATACAAGAGTCTTAAGCAGCTCAACATCTTTTATCTCAAATTCATCTGGCAGGTCCTTATATATGACCCTTTCAATAACATTGTTTAATATATATTTCCTTGTAAACCCGCCTTTATTTACACGGGTCAGATTTTCAATTGGTATTATAAGCATTTATACCTTTCAATTAATCGAATAGTTGGTTTAAAATCACATGTGAAAATGTAAAGAAAAAAAATTATTGCTAGTATAAAAAAATATGTGTCGCCCTGGGCCTACAGGGCAACATCTATTTAATTATAATTGTGGTTTTCGATATAATACTGTACCTAGTATGATAACTATACAAATAAAGGCTCCGATTCCGCTTATTGATTTGTTATCTTCCTTGGACTCGACATAGGCATGTTCATGATCTGGTAAATCAAACATGTCAATTACAACAGTATTTCCGTCAATTACTCCAACAGTTGAGCTGGTTATTTCGCCTGGCATTGTTAAAGTAAATGTGTATGAAATACCCATTTGTTCACCCAGTGCTGAATCGCCCATTGTCTCATCTGATATTGAGTTCTCTTCACCAGCAACGTCATTAAATATATTGTATACGTTCTTGGCATCATATTTATAGAGGGTACCTGAGTCTGTTTCAGTTACTTCAAGAACATCACTTACATCTAATGTACCGGTCATTATTAAAATACCATCTACAAATTCACACTCTGCATTATCCCAAGTAGTGTTTGAAAGGAAATTTTCTTGAGCTTCATCCATGTCTTCTTCTGGAATCATGTCTAGTAAACCGGACATGTTATATTCCATTCTCATTTCTGACATTCCATCTTTTTCTATCGTCTGTTTTATGTCTACGTTTATACAACCACACATACTTATTACTAATGCGAGTAGTGAGATTAACATGATACTTTTTATTATTTTCATAATTTTTCTCCGTGCCACGATGGGCTAAACCATATCCTAGACTTGCACCAGGATGGATTCTAAATATGGTTATTTCCAAAATAATCGTTTTTGAAATTTGTTCTTTTTTGGTTTTTTTGGAACTTCTTCAAAGTAGTCCTCTATGTATACTTCTGGTAATTGTTCTGGACAGGCTGTCCCAAATCCAACCCCCACCATTTCATAGAATTCTAATCCTCCGCACTCACATTGTTAATTGCTGCCTGAATACTCAAATAGTTCGCGCCGCTGCTATCATCAACAGTAACCGTTGCGCCACTTGCCAAACTAGCGGTTAGTAGTAAAAAGGCAACCATGATACCAATTAAAACCCGAATATATCTATTTTTCATCATGATTTTCACCAGACATCAGCAATATACACATTATATATATATAAATACACATATATAAATATACCTATATATTCATCACCATGTTATAGGGAACATCTGAGGTACTTACCATGGAGTCAGTTCCAAACACACCAACCGCTATCTATCTGAATTCTGCTACAGGTTCAACCGTAGATTCTGAGAACCACAAATGTTTGATCGGCTATTATCTGCTTGCCTTAATTGTCGCATCATTACGTTTTCGGAACAAACGGCATAAGCATAAATAATAAATTCGGTTATCTAAGGATGGTCAAATTATTGGATATTAGGAAGAGTTTTTGTCACCATCAGGCTCTGCAGGTAACTATCTGTGCCAGTCATTTTCTTATCATCTCCACTTTAAAGAATTGGATTGCTATTAGACATGTTGCGATATATGAAAAAGTGAAGATTACGAATAATAGAATTAATTTTGTCTCCTTTTATTTATCATACAGCCTACCATCAACAATCCAATGATTGCTAATAAAACTCCAAATCCGGAAGATTCCGGTGTGGTAGATACTGAATTATCCAGCATTGTAGAAGAAGATATATCTGGTGTTAATGCTGCAAAATATAAAGGCTCACCAAACTCTTCATTGCCAAAATTCATGATTATCTCCTGTCCATTTTGAGATATGATATAATCTATGAACTTTACTGCCATTTCATAGTTCACATCCGGATATTTTTCAGGATTTACCGCTATCGCATGATATTGATTGACCAATATCGGATCATCTTCAACTAATATACTCAGATTTAGGTTTTGTTTCAATTTGATGTATGTACTTCTATCAGTCATGAAATATCCCTGCTGCGTATCTGCCATCTCCAGCGTAGCACCCATAAAATCGTTGGTTATTATGTACCAGTCCCCCTCAGGCGTTATTCCAGTTAGATTCCAGACATGCATCTCTTTATTATGCGTTCCTGAATTGTCTCCTCTTGAAAAGAAGATCGATTTTGTCTTTGCGATTTTTTCATATGCATCAGCAACATCAGTTATCCCATTTATTTCGGCAGGATCATTATCAGGACCTACTATCACAAAATCGTTATACATAATGTAAGTTCTATTCAATCCATACCCATCAGCAATGAATTCATCCTCTGCTTCGGGTGCATGTACCATCACAAGATCGACCTTTCCCTCTCTTCCAAGATTTATAGAAGCACCACTGCCTGCTTTGGTCACTTCTATCGTGCAGTTATTTATCTCATTAAAAGGCGTACTCAGTGCATCCACCAAACCAAGTTCATATGGACTTCCGGTTGCGATCTTGAGTACTGAATCATGTTGAGTACTATCAGCCGCTGCAGGATGTATGCAAAATGCTGCGACCAATATGCATGTAATCATTAATTTCTGTGTTAATTGTTTTTTTATTTTCATTATTTACACCTATTAATAAACCTGCCATCGTATTGTTCACAGGTTTGCCAAAGCCTGGTCCAGATCTTCTATAATGTCTTTTGCTTCTTCTATACCTACTGAAATTCTTACCAGGTCATCAGTTATTCCTGTCATCGTTTTTACCTTAGCAGGTACATTTGCGTGAGTCATAGAAGCGGGATGCTGGATCAGGGTATCAACTGAACCGAGACTGACTGCTAAAGAACATAATTCAACGCCGTTCATAAGTTTTTGGCCAGCTTCCATTCCTCCCTTAATTCCAAAAGAGATCATACCTCCAAAACCAGTCATCTGCTTTTTTGCGATATCATATTGAGGATGACTTGCTAATCGAGGATACCTGACCCACCCGATTTTGGGATGTGCCTCTAAAAATTCTGCCACTTTCATAGCATTGCTGGCATGCTTTTCCATTCTAAGATGCAACGTCTTCAATC
>JAIOQW010000072.1 GCA_021108405.1 Methanosarcinales archaeon | reverse complement strand
GCTTTTAGCTACTTGTTCAATTCAAATTCACCAACTTGGAATCCAGGAAGAGCCATTATTAATTATGTATTAATACCATGACCAATCCATCCCACGCCATCCGTCCAGCACATCACCAACGGCAGCATCCTGCAGAGACATAGATGTGCGTCGCCGAATAAAAAAGAGCGGTTACTCGTTCTCCCTCTTCAAAGTAGAGTAAATTGAACAATTAATGTAGAACAAAATCCTCCCTTTGGTCGGATTTTCTTGACTGAAGCTTCTGAGAAGCTGAAGATTAGAAAATGTGAACGGAGTGAGCATTTTCGATTCAAGTTATACTTGATATACTATGAAAAAAAGATGAATTTCATCGAATCAATATTTCCGGTAGATTTTGCTCCTGTGACCAGTTTCAATCACTATGATCAACAGAGTGTCATCAATAATGTCCAATATTACCCGATATTCACCAACGCGGTGAGTGTAGAGAGGATGACTTTTTGTCCCTTTTATCTTTTTTACATAAGAATAGGGGTCATTTTTAATATCATGAATCGATAGAATTATGCTTTGTGCAACATCCAGAGGGAGCTTTTTAAGATCCCTTTTCCCTTTGGATGTATACTTGACCTTATAGCTCATGACAGGTCAAACTCTTTTAGAATCTCTTCTTCGGAGTGCAGTCGACCACGTTTGATATCTTCCAATGCTTCTTCTATGCCATTTATTGCTTCATCACTGAGTGGTTCTTCATCAATTGCCATATTTGCCAATCTTTTCACAACGGAGCTATATGATTCACGGGGATAACGTTTTAGAGATGTCAACATATCCTTAACTTTAGGATCTAAGCAGATTGTTGTTGAGGTTTTCATATAGTTACCTATAGGATGTTATATATTAAATATATATTGATATATGTAATCCTTGCCCTTCCATTCTTCGGCTCTCCTGCATAATACCTCACCAGAGTTATCCTCCGGCCGGATGGCTGACATGGAAGCATATCTCAGGCTCATTGAAGATGTTCCCGAGTGGCCTTTTCAAAGCTCAATCCTCGTGCGGGTAGTACTCTATTTACTAATCCCGATCGCGTCATGGTTCGGCGGACTGCTGATCGAAGGCATGCTGCTGGGACTTATCTAGAGCATATAGTGATTTCCAGAATTGGAAGGTATGGGCGGTCTTCAAAGCGTGTTAATATAACAGCCTTTTCTTGAAATCTTAATTAATAATTATGTTGAATTGAGTGAACTATTTATACTATTAACTTGAAAATTAAGATATTATTGAATATCGTTACTTGAAAGAAAAAACGATTATTCTCATAAGGTAGATGTTTGAATATGAGAACATTGAAATTATTTCACTCGCTTGCCTTAATGGTAATTCTACTCATAGTCAGCGGCTGTACTATGGTTGAAGTCGGTGAATTACAGACAGAGTCCCGTTCAGTTGAACTGGAAAACGCTGATTCAGTGGACGTTGAGCTCGATATGAGCAGTGGTGAGATGAATATCGCTGGTGGTGCTGATAAGTTACTGAATGCCGAGTTCAGGTACAATGTTGCAGCGTGGAAGCCCGAAATAGAGTACAATGTCGTTGGGAAACAGGGCAAACTCATTATCCGCCAATCCCGAGTGCAAGGAATCGTTGGACCTAATGCCCGCAATGAATGGGACCTTCGTCTCAATGAGGACGTCCCAATGGACCTAAGCATCGATGTGAGCAGCGGAAACTGTAATTTCAATATGGACAGTGCCATGCTGAAAACTCTCAAAATTGACTCCAGCAGCGGTAATGTTGAAGTGACTCTCTCAGGGAACCAGTCGTTAATGGAAAAAGTCGACTTAGATATGTCAAGTGGTGCTGCCTCATTGGACCTTTCAGGAGACTATCCTTCCCTGTCCACGATGACGATAGAATCCAGCAGTGGTAATGTGGACGCAGACCTCAACGGCAATTACAGTTCACTTAGTAGTGTGGATATCGACCTGAGCAGTGGAAATGCCTTTGTTGATCTTTCCGGGAACTGGGGTAGTGATGCACAGGTAGAATTGGCAGCAAGCTCGGGCCAGATTACTTTAAGTCTGCCCCGGGATGTGGGAGTTTATGTGGATGCCCACACTTCCAGCGGCAATATCGATGCCAGTGGATTCAGGTTAGAGGGCAGCAATTATGTTAACGATGCCTACGGCGAATCCAATGTGACCATAAATGTCAAAGCTACTGTGAGCAGTGGCAATATCGAACTGCAGCTGGTTGATTAAACACATTAGCATATCTGCATCAAATCATGTGAACTGTTTTCTTAATTAAGTAAGAACAAAATCCTCCCTTCGGTCGGATTTTCTTGACTGAAGCTTCGGAGAAGCTGAAGATTAGAAAATGTGAACGGAGTGAACATTTTCGATATATCAAGTTATACTTGATATACTATGAAAAGTTAAGAATGGGATTAATATGCAAACCACTCTTGAAAATACATCAGAAGTCAAGACTTGCAAACCAGCAAGGCGCTATGATCTAGCCAGGTATCTTGGTGGTGTAATCTTTGTGGTGTGCTGAGGATATGATAAGAGATCTACCGGAATTAGAAATCCTTTTCTTCTTCTAAATTAATACCCCAAATAGTCCACATCACTCCAAGAATCGCTGTAGCTACTAATAAGGCTACCAAAATTATGGCAACCTGCTGAAAAAGGCTAAATGAAGAAGCGAAAAATGCAACGTAAATTATCGCAAAAATCAACAAGCCAAAGAATACTATTATGGATACGACGACTCTAAGTGCGAGTCCAGGTGGTGCTTCCTGGTTCATATTTTATATGCCTCCTCTTGGTAATATCGGTCGACTAAACCACATTATCCACTGCTCTTGTTAAGAACTTACTTCTAATACCTTATTAAATTAACCTATAGTAGGTCTAACCGCAAGTATTTTATAATTGACTGCGGGCTCAGGAATGCTGTGATACGGACCACTTCACACATAGACGAAAACCACGGCCATCTGGTTGAATCAGTAGTCCAGAAGCACCTTAGTGTATATGCAAATGCAATGGGTATGTCACTGTCATATTTCAGGGAGAAAAGTGAAGTTGATATAATCCTGCACTAACATTTCTGGCTCTTCGCTAATTCATATGGGAAAAGTAATCTTCCCCCATTACCCGTATACAGTCACATCCGGTACAGTTTCTTTGATACGTGCCAGTGCATCGGCTGGCACATCGATCAGTACACGCTCTTCTTTGAGCTTGGATCTGAGTATTTTTAGCATCTGCTCACCGGGTGTTACATAGACTATAGTTTTCTCATCGTCAATGTGCATTTCTCCAACTATCAATATGCCGTGTGGGGTTTTGGAGATTATCTTCACATTCCATGTTTTAGTGCTGTTGTCGTAATACACATCGCCGGCAGATACCTGATTTCCTATATTTTCTATAAGGAACTCCTGAGCAGTTTTATACATTTCTATAGACTTCATTGTTTCACCTTCTGGAATTTGATCACCCAGCATTTTAAAGCTGACCATGCTTGCAAAAACTTTTGAACCTTTTACCAGTTGCAACGGAGTAGTGCCAAGTTCGGTTGTTCCGCATGCCTTTGCTACATCTTCTTCTGATGTCGAAGTGCCAATGTATTTTAGCAGCATTCGGAGGCATGCCGGACCACAGGTATACCATTCCTCTTGTTTATAGTATGGTACTTCTGATACAATCATTATCCTTTTTTTGTTTTATAGTCAGATATAATTTCCGACTGGCAATTCACATGAACGTATTTAAATCTTTAAAATAAAAAGACTTGTTGCTGAAGCGGGCCTGACGCCGGTGGAGTTTGAGTTTGGTACATTTTTCACGGTGATTTTCAAGAGGAAAAAGGCTGAGGCTATAACCGAAATTTTCAGTGCAAAGTTCAGTGAGAACTTCAATGTAATGTTCAGTGAAAACAGATCGACAGGATGGTATCAATTATAATAAGGACTGCCCAGAATAGAGATTTGAAAGTTCCTGAACTGGCTGATGAATTTGATATAAGCATCAGGACGTTGTATGAAGACATGAAGAGACTCCGGAAATGGGATGTTATCGGGTTTGAAGGGGCGCCCAAGATCGGCGGATATCCTGATCCTGATTGGTTGGAGTTAGGATCAACCTTTCGGGTAACTTTTCATTCACATCCGGATACGGATTACTCAGATACTAATGTCCCTACAAATGTCCCTGTAAATGAGCGGCAGCAGTGGTTTCTAAATCAGCTTGAAGCAGGTGAAAATATCAAAAGCACTGACCTGGCAAGTCACTGGAACGTAGCAGAAAAAACGGCTAAACGAGGCATTGCATATTTAACAAAGCAAGGAATAATTGAATTCATAGGCCCGCTAAAAACGGGGGCATACTATCTTAAGGAGCAAAGAGATGTTACTTGACATGCGACGTTTTCTCGTAGTATATCAATTATAACTTGATATATCGAAAATGCTCACGTCGTTCACATTTTCTAATCTTCAGCTTCTTCGAAGCTTCAATCAAAAAAATCCGAGCGCTAGCGAGGATTTTGTTCATCTCATCTGGAATTTTATTGTGGATGATGGGGTCAGTATTATTAAGAAATCGGCAGCATCTCATCAGTTCCATGCAGTGAATAAAGCAGTGGGATATACCTTATCAGCATGCGGCATTGAAGTAGAATTCCAGAAGCTATACGGGCGTTTTCCGGTTCGTGATGAGAAAAATCCCTTTTCGATTCAAGACCATAAAGCACCCTTTGGTGCGGGAAGCGAACACTTTTGCAGCCAATGCATCTGCGTAAAAATGTATAATGCTATTATAAAGCTCAGACCCGACTGGCGGTTGACTAAACTTGTGAGAGGCAGAGGTTCGGCAGGTTCCTGGTTCTGGATGCTATCGGGCTGGCTCCGCAAGTATTTTATAATTGACTGCGGGCTCGGGAATGCTGTGATACGGACCACTTCACACATAGACGAAAACCACGGCCATCTGGTTGAATCAGTAGTCCAGAAGCACCTTAGTGTATATGCAAATGCAATGGGCATGTCACTGTCATATTTCAGGGAGAAAAATGAAGTTGATATAATCCTGCACTCAAGGAATATTTTGATACCTGTTGAGGTAAAGTATCAATCAAGCATATCGAGGAGCGACTATAAGGGGCTGTTAACCTTTATGGAAAAGTTCCATGTAGGGAAGGGTATTCTGGTGACAAGGGACTTACTTGAAGTATATACTATTGATGAAAAAGAGATACAATTAATACCTGTTTGGTTGTTCCTGCTCATGTTTTCTTCTTGACCATATCTGGTTAGCAATTATTCAAAAAGTCCCGGATATCTCTTCTTTTAACCTGCCGCACTCTCTCTCCTCTATATGAGTACCTGTCCCGATATGCTTAGCCCGCTCTCGTGGTGCGGGCCCTGCAGATGATTTTCGATTTAAGATGAATAATAATAATAGCAATCATTAGGTCGAGGGGGTTCGTGGGATGTGCCCCCGATATCTAAAACTGTGGATACCACTCAAACTACTTAATAAAATGATAAGGTATGTGTTAGTTTTCCCCTCTCAGCTCACATTCAACAAATATGTTGAAACAATAGTACGTTTATCTGCGGTTAATATCCTCAGATAGAATAGAAATTCAGAATCCGGGCATGTTACCTTTCGGCATGACTATGAAAGACTTCATGGATGGAGTGTGCAAGGTGCGCAATCGAGTAATCGTCCGTGTCTTTCGGGAACCGGGGCTGATGGAAGAGTGGGGAAGCGGATATGGAAGGGTACTGGCAGCATATCATTAGTTTCATGCAGTGAATAAAGCAGTGGGATATACCTTATCAGCATGCGGCATTGAAGTAAAATTCAAGAAGCTATAGGGGTGTTTTCCGGTCTGTGATGAGAAAAATCCCTTTTTGATTCAAGACTCTAAAGTACCCTTTGGTGCGGGAAGCGAACACTTTGGCAGCCAATGCATCTGCATAGAAATGTATAATGCTATTATAAAGCTTAGACCCGACTGGCGGTTGACGAAACTTGTGAGAGGCAGGGGTTCGGCAGGTTCCTGGTCCTGGCTGCTATCGGGCTGGCTCTGGCAAGCTTAATTTCCATGAGGATCTTAAAAGAGAAATGGGATTGTAATGTCAGATAAACAAAAATCCAATAGGGCATGGGATGATTTAATGAGTGTATCAAACCAAATCTCGGAGAAATGGACTGAAGTTTCAGCTGTAGATGATATAAGATCACAAAGAGAAAAGACGTGAGGATATCCGCGGTTAATTTGAGTTTACTAACAAATAATGTAACGGTCACATATATACGTAAAAATTATATAGTAGAATATTCTACTATTAACCTGGAAATGTCGATGTACACAAGTATAAAAGTAAAGGACATCACTAAAAAGAAACTGGATGTCCTGCAATCAAAATTCACTATCAGCACTGGTAGGAAGATCTCCCTTCAAAACTTACTTGATAAAATCTCGGATTATGCCTTGCTGCATGAAAAAGAACTTATAAAAAAAATGCCTGCATTAAAGGATGATCCGGCATGGAACGAGGCTATAGATTGGGGTGAAGAGACCGATGCCTCAAAGGTCGATGAATACCTTTATTAATGTGGGCTGGGGTAATGGCTGTATTTATTGATACTGGAGCCTTCATGGCCTACAGGAATAAAAAGGACGTCTATCACAGCAAGGCGGACGACCTGTTACGACGTGCTCTGCAAGGGGAATTCGGTTCTATATTTACTACGGATTTTATTTATGATGAGACACTGACTCTGGCAATGGTGCGCACTGGAAATAAAATTATAGCAAAGGATATCTCTGATGTAATGCTATCACAGCGCATCGAGATGGTAAGCATTGATGGGATTGTTTTCGAGAAGGCAAGGGAATTGTTTTTCAGGCTTTTTGATAAGCGGATAAGTTTTACTGATGCGACTACTATGGTAGTGATGCAGCAGGGGAATATTAGGAAGATCATCACGTTCGATTCGCATTTCAAGGGGATGTTCGAAGTGCTGGGTGGGTGAACTCTGTGATTTTTTCTTGCAGCCTGTTTATCTGGATGTGAGAGGAGGTATCCTCGGCAAAATAGAATGTCCCGTTCTTTTTTGATGTGAATTCAGTAATGAGCCGGGTCTTGCCTATCCGCTGTCTTCCGTAAAGTATTATTAACCGGCCATTGGTTTTGTTCCATTCGTCTTCCAGCAGTGAGAGTTCTTTCTGCCGTCCGATGAATTTACTAATCATGATTAGTACTAATGTGGATTAGTATTCAATGTTTATGGGTGTTATGGCTACTATCGGGTTGGCTTTGTCAGTGTTATACATTGCAAGGGTGGCAATGACCAACCCTACGGGGAAGATATACCAGTACGTGAGGTCTATATTCATATGAGTAATTATTCCAGCCTCCCTTCCTCCAAGCTCTCTCCCACCCACCAGCATGCTCCACTCACCTTCGCTGCCCTTGCTGCACTCAACAGGCTGCCTGGTCAAGGATATTTTTGTTCTATTGGTTGTTAGTAGGGCAGATGTCGCCATATTTATAACTAAAGACAACTAATTAATTACAAGGTGAAAACATTGATTTTTAAAGTAGTTCTGGAATTAGCGCAAGAGGGTGGCTATGTAATATATGTACCTTCTCTTCCCGGATGTATTTCTGAAGGTGATAGTAAAGAAGAAGCACTGAAGAACATCAAAGAGGCTATAGAACTATATTTGGAACCAACCGAAAATCCTGTTTTAGCTAAGAGTGCAGAAGTCGCTGAAGTTGCTGTCTAGACAGGTATATCAAATGAAGTTACCAGTCGTTTCAGGCGAGAAGGCAATTAAGGCATTTTTAAATGCTGGTTTTGTAAAAGTCAGGCAGCGTGGAAGCCATGTAAGATTGGAAAAGATTGAAGGTAATGATATAATTAAACTTACAATTCCATTACATAATCCAATGAAGAAAGGGACTCTAAGCAGATTAATTAAAGATGCTGGATTAACAATCGATGAATTCGTTAATCTTTTATGATTTTATACCTTGACCCCACCCTTCTTGCTTCACTCAAACCTGCTGCCCATTCCAATGAATTCCTGCCTCGCCCCCTCTTGTAGTGTATGTACTATGCGGGCCTAGCAAGCGCTTTTGTGTTGCCGCGTTGATGCATGTGTATCCGGCAGTATGGGGTGTGCCGCCATGGCTGTTATGTGGGTTAGCTCCCGGCAGCAGTGGTTTCTAAATCAGCTTAACGCAGGTGAAAATATCAAAAACACTGACCTGGCAAGTCACCGGAACGTATCAGAAAAAACAGCCAAACGAGACATCGCATATTTAATAAAACAAGGAATAATTGAATTCATAGGCCCGACAAAAACGGGGGCATACTACCTTAAGGAGCAAAGAGATGTTATTTGACAGGCGACGTTTTCTCGTAGTATATCAAGTATAACTTGATATATCGAAAATGCTCACTTCGTTCACATTTTCTAATCTTCGGCTTCTTCGAAGCTCCAGGCGAAGATTCTACGAATCTTCTAACCCTCGGCTCTTTTAAGAGCCTCAGTCAAGAAAATCCGAGTGTTAGCGAGGATTTTATTCTTCAAGACCATAAAGCACCCTTTGGTGCGGGAAGCGAACACTTTGGCAGTTAATGCATCTGCGTAGAATTGTATATTGCTATTATGAAGCTCAGACCCGACTGGCGATTAAAGAAACTTGTGAGAGGTAGGGGTTCGGCAAGTTCCTGGTCCTGGCTGCTATCGGGCTGGCTCTGTCAGTGTTTGGGATTGTAGGCTGTCGGTATTTTACTGTGGATTTCAGGCCTGAGAGTATGAGTTTCTATGAGCGGCCGGGGTTTTAGGGTAGTGGAGATGTACAAGCAGACCGATTTTCCTAACTCCAGATCATTATACTATTTTACAGAATGCGCAGATTATAGGTATATAAAACAATAATGTATACCTTACAATTCATCGGCGTTTCTATAAGGTATAACCAGTAACTATATATACTCACCGTCTTAATTTAGCTTAATATGTCTCTGTTAAAAGTTCTTCGTGCCCAGAATGAGTGGTGGATGACAGGAAAAGTTCATCCTGCACTGGTTAGGGAAGTAAAACGAAAAGAGTTCGATAAAGCCATGCAACTGATAGATGATGAGAGGATACTAGCAATAATCGGCCCCCGGAGAACGGGTAAAACCACAATTCTTTTCCAGCTCATAGATGAACTTATTAAAAACATTGACTCTGAAAGGTTTCTTTTCTTTTCAGCCGATGATCCTGCACTTCTGCCTTACAAGGAGAATCTGTTTGAAGATATTATCAAGACCTATTATGAAGAGATACTTGCTGAACCGAGGAGGGGAGAGAGGGTCTATATCTTCATTGGCGAGATACATTTCCTGAGCGACTGGGAATTGTGGCTTAAGAAATATTTTGACTTGAAATACAACATAAAGTTTATAATTTCTAGTTCATCGGCTATGCACCTGTCAAAAAGATCCAGGGAAAGCCTTGTAGGGAGAATATATGAGATATTGTTGCTCCCGTTAAGTCTGGGGGATTATGCTGCACTGTCAGGTAGACCGGACATTTTAAAATTCTACTGTAACGTAAACCTTGACAATATCGCAGCCACACCTGACATAGAGCTGTTGAGATATGAAGAAGATGCAAAGTTGTTGCTTGGCAGATATTTGCTTTACGGTGGCTTCCCTGAGGCAATATTTAGTGATAACCTACAATTGTGGCAGGAAAAACTAGTTTCCGATATATTGAGAAAGGCTCTATATCGTGATATCGCCGAACTCTATAAAGTGCGGATACCTTCGAAGCTTGAAGAATTGTTTGTAAATATAGCGGCTAACACAAGTGAAACATTTTCATATTCTTCGCTGTCTCGAAACCTTGGGATAAGTATTGAAGCTATTATTAATTACATCACTTATCTTAAGGCATCATACCTCATCGGTGAGCTAAGGTTATATTCAAAGACAGCTGAAAAAAGCCTTCGGTCTAACCGCAAGTATTTTATAATTGACTGCGGGCTCAGGAATGCTGTGATACGGACCACTTCACACATAGACGAAAACCACGGCCATCTGGTTGAATCAGTAGTCCAGAAGCACCTTAGTGTATATGCAAATGCAATGGGCATGTCACTGTCATATTTCAGGGAGAAAAATGAAGTTGATATAATCCTGCACTCAAGGAATATTTTGATACCTGTTGAGGTAAAGTATCAATCAAGCATATCGAGGAGCGACTATAAGGGGCTGTTAACCTTTATGGAAAAGTTCCATGTAGGGAAGGGTATTCTGGTGACAAGGGACTTACTTGAAGTATATACTATTGATGAAAAAGAGATACAATTAATACCTGTTTGGTTGTTCCTGCTCATGTTTTCTTCTTGACCATATCTGGTTAGCAATTATTCAAAAAGTCCCGGATATCTCTTCTTTTAACCTGCCGCACTCTCTCCCCTCTATATGAGTACCTGTCCCGATATGCTTAGCCCGCCCTCGTGGTGCGGGAAGCGAACACTTTGGCAGCCAATGCATCTGCGTAGAAATGTATAATGCTATTATGAAGGTCAGACTCGACTGGCGGTTGACGAAACTTATGAGAAGTAGGGGTTTGGTAGGTTCCTGGTCCTGGCTGCTATCGGGCTGGTTCTGTTAGTGTTTGGGATCATAGGCTGCTGGTACCTTATTGTAGATTCCAGGTTTGAGAGTATGAGTTTCTATGAGCGGCCGGGGTTTTTGGGTGGTGGAGACGTACAGGCAGACCGATTTTCTTAAAATGTACATTAATATGCAGAATTACTAACCTTGATCGGCTTAACCTTTAACATCAAATTTACTTAAGAACATAAAAACTTCAAGAGAACAAAATCCTCGCTAACGCTCGGATTTTCTTGAGTACATCAAGTTATACTTGATGTACTATCAAAAACCAGGTATCCCATCTCTCTTAGCTTTTTCTTTGCGTTGATTTTTTTCCCGATAATGCCATAAAGTTCACGGCGCTCGCTATTATGCCATTTTACCAGGGCAGCTTTACGTTTAAGGTCAGCAAGGATATGTTCAGATCTTTTCCTGTCCACTTCCTGCCATTTACATTCAAAAAACGCGATTTCTTTTTGCACTTCATTCAATGCCAGTACATCGATTTCTTCACCTTTGTGCCACCAACGGCCTATTTTCTGAAAATCCGGGATTAAGTGGTGGATTATCTCCTGTTGAACAAAAATCTCGAACCTTTTCCCGAAAAATCTGGTCATATCATCGTTTCTTAGTTTGAATACGCCTTTTTCAATCTCTTCTTTATACTTAGAAACAAAGTTGAACCAGAAGTCAAAGACCGGGTCTTTTATCAGGTATATACCTTTTTTCTGGGTTCCAAGAATGGATACCTGTCGCGTAATGAATCCCAGACGTATCAGGTTCTCAAGGTATGGGTAAATCTTGCGTGCATCCATACCAACAAAATTAGCTATATCTGTGGGTTTTGTGTCGCCAAAGGCTATGGAATTAAGTATGGAAAAGTAGGTTTTGAGTTCTTTGAACTCCTGGGAGATTATAAAGTAGGGTTCTCTGTGGAAATAACCGAACTTGTCAAGGAACTCCTTTTCTACAAAGTTCGTAATATCCGTGTATTCTGAAGCTTTAAGGAGATATTCGGGTACCCCTCCTAGTATCATGTATGTTTCAAGAGTTTCCTGAAATGGCATGTTTAGAAATTCTTTTGAGTCTGAGAAGGAAAGTCCTTCGAGGAGTAAATCCCTGCTTCGCCTTCCATATAGAGGAGACGCATGGGAAAGAACCATTTCACTCATAAGGCCGAGCATAGAGCCTGATAATATTATGTATATATTTGATGAAGATAATGCTGTGTCCCAATACTTTTGCAGGGTGCTGAGGATACTTTTGTCACTTTTTATGAGATATGAAAATTCATCTATGACCAGATAAAATCGCTCTGACGGGCAGTTTTTGGTAAGATAACCAAAAAGCTGGTCCCAATCTTTTATATCAAGGTTTCTTAGTATCTCGTCCCTGGTGAATTCTGCGATTTTCTCTTGCAGCCTGTTTATCTGGATGTGGGGGGAGGTATTCTCGGCAAAATAGAATATCCCGTTCTTATTTGATGTGAATTCAGTAATGAGCCGGGTCTTGCCTATCCGCCGTCTTCCGTAAAGTATTATTAACCGGCCATTGGTTTTGTTCCATTCGTCTTCCAGCAGTGAGAGTTCTTTTTGGCGGCCGATGAATTTACTAATCATGATTAGTACTAATGTGGATTAGTATTTAATGTTTGTGGGTGTTATTCAAGTCTATCCTTGCACCTTCATCGGATAATCCCACACTTGCTCACGCTCCGACCTGCCCGTCATCACAAATTTGAACAAAAATGTTTGCATAATTGGAGTTGGAATATCTTTATAACATTTCATGTTAATAGAATTATCAAAAATAATTTAAATCTAACCGGGTGATACTATTGGAAAGTATCGGAGCAATCAAAAAGCATTTGGATTATATGTCCCATGAAATTGTTGAAATAAAGAAATTAATAGTTGGACTAGAGTCAGATAAAGAAAAATCCAATAGGGCATGGGATGATTTAATGAGTGTATCAGACCAAATCTCGGAGAAATGGACTGAAGTTTCAGCTACAGATGAAATAAACTCACAAAGAGAAAAAACGTGGTGAATAAGTGAATATTTGTCTAGATAGTTCCGTGATTGTAGCAGCCTTAAGAAAGCTAAATCATTTGTCGATATCCGTGCTGTAGATGATTTATGAATTATTTACTTTTTAATAAATCACACATTCTTCGGCTTTCCTGTCGACCACTATCGCCTTCATTCCACACGAATGCCTGTCCCGATCTGCTCCACCCGCCCTCGTGATGCGGCCCCTACAGATGATTTTCGATTTAAGATGAATAATAATAATAGCAATCATTAGGTCGAGGGGGTTCGTGGGATGTGCCCCCGATATCTAAAACTGTGGATACCACTCAAACTACTTAATAAAATGATAAGGTATGTGTTAGTTTTCCCCTCTCAGCTCACATTCAACAAATATGTTGAAACAATAGTACGTTTATCTGCGGTTAATATCCTCAGATAGAATAGAAATTCAGAATCCGGGCATGTTACCTTTCGGCATGACTATGAAAGACTTCATGGATGGAGTGTGCAAGGTGCGCAATCGAGTAATCGTCCGTGTCTTTCGAGAACCGGGGCTGATGGAAGAGTAGGATTTGAAGTGGATATGGAAGGGTACTGGCGGCATGCCAAAACGGCGGATATCCGGATTCTGACTGGATGGAGTTGGGATCAACCTTTCGGGTAATTTTTTATTCACATCCGGACACGGATTACTTAGATGCTAATGTCCCTATAAATGTCCCTGTAAATGAGCGGCAGCAGTGGTTTATAAATCAGCTTAACGCAGGTGAAAATATCAAAAGCACCGACCTGGCAAGTCACTGGGACGTATCAGAAAAAACAGCCAAACGAGACATCGCATACTTAACAAAGCAAGGAATAATTGAATTCATAGGCCCGACAAAAACGGGGGCATACTACCTTAAGGAGCAAAGAGATGTTATTTGAAAAGCGACGATTTTTCGATCTCATCTGGAATTTTATTGGAAAAATATATAGACACAGATTTCACAGATTACACTGATTTAGGATCTTAAGATACCATTTTTTTAAATTCATATCGTGTCAGGATAATATTGTGTTGTTCATCCAATATAATGTCTTGATCATTGAAAGTGTAACGCATATCAAGGTTCCATCCATATATGCTATTGAATGAAAAGTGCACGATCGTGGCACGTGGGATCAACATCTGTGGCATGTTTTCTGAAAAAGGCCTGTATGTTTGATCGTCTAACATCGCCAAACCGATATAATCTTTCAGGGGATCGATCGATTTATTGAAAACTTCTTCTCCGGTATCATCAATCACATACAGTTGAGTTCCTTTATATTTTCCTTTACTTCTTATGCTATACGGCCCACTGTTCCTTTCTTCATACAGAGTGGAATGATCTGTATGAAAAACTGTCAGATCCTGTTCAGGTATGACTTTCACGGCATAGGCAATTTCGGTATTGGGTATATTCCCTGGCTTTTCTTTAGACAATGACATTTCATCAATTGTTTTGTAAGATTCAAATACTGTTCTGTTCACCCAGTTGGCCCAGACATAGGGATGCTTAGGTTCAGGAAAATTGTATGAATGATCTTCCCACATATCACAGTCATAGGGTGGCGTTTTAAATGCGATGGAGTAATCAAATTGTTCTGCTACTCTAAGGGCTTCAAGGCTCTTTTCAACAGATGTTGAGAGTATGGGTGTTGTATTGTACCTCAATGAAAATGACCTGTCAAATAACGTGGTGTAATTATCCACCTTGAAAATGATAATTCCTTTTAGGGTTTGGTCTGGATGTAACATGGTATTATTCAATCTGTTTTCATTTTCGATATCTGATAGAACATATAACCACTTTCCCAAATATTGGAGTTTTGTGCCTGGATCTCCAGGAGTGAAGACTTGATCCCGGGCATGTAACTGTAGTTTATTTATGCTAAAATTGAGGGTGTTTGTGCCATTATTTTTTATTGAGAGATCGTACATGACATAATTTTTTTCAACCAGATCAAATGCCCCTTTTGTTGTATTTTCGTAGATCACACGATTATTCCTCAGATATACGAAATAATACGAGGTTATATTGATCTCAAATTCACCCGGTACCGATTTGGGCTGGGATATATCAGGCAATACCGGTGTGGGAGCGATTTCATTTTCTTCAATATATCCACTTGGTATCAATTCAGGCTGGGATATTTCAGGCGGTTCCGGTGTGAGAGCGATTTCTTTTTCTTCAATACATCCACTTATCGCAAGTGCTGCTAATATGAAGATAAGGAGAGTTTTATTCATAATTGTAGTTCCACAATTTTTTACTATCAAGTGAATAGAATTGTTATATTTCACTTATAATCTTTATGGAATGAAAATCAACATATGACATGATGGACTAATATATACGGTTTTTATGTTTAGGTTTTGTCCATTACTAATTTTTTTAGAAAAGGTAGATGTTGATCAGAAGATAATTTCCAGTACCAGGGCCTCTTTGACCTAAAGAAGGCAACCCCGGTTCTGCCCGGGAGGTCTTCTCTATTGCTGAATCAGACATGACGGCATGATACGGGGCTGTCCCGACCAGCCCGAGAAGAAGGGAGGTGCCTGAAGTGCCTTATGATGCCTTGCGTGAAGCTGTGATAAATGCGGTGGTACACAAGGATTATTTTGAGAAGGGTGCTATGTGATGGTGGAGATGTTTGATGACAGGATTGAGATTACCAGTTACGATGAGCTTGTTAAAGGTTTGAAGCTGGCCTGCCGCCGGTGGAGTTTGAGTTTGGTACATTTTTTACGGTGATTTTCAAGAGGAAAAAGGCTGAGGCTATAACCGAAATTTTCAGTGCAAAGTTCAGTGAGAACTTCAGTGTAATGTTCAGTGAAAACAGATCGACAGGATGGTATCAATTATAATAAGGGCTGCCCGGAATAGAGATTTGAAAGTTCCTGAACTGGCTGATGAATTTGATGGAGCATCAGGACGTTGTATAAAGACATGAAGAGACTCCGGAAATGGGATGTTATCAGGTTTGAAGGGGCGCCCAAGATCGGCAGATATCCGGATCCTGACTGGTTGGAGTTAGGATCAACCTTTCGGGTAACTTTTCACTCACATCCGGACACGGATTACTCAGATACTGATGTCCTTATAAATGTCCCTGTAAATGAGCGGCAGCAGTGGTTTCTAAATCAGCTTAAAGCAGGTGAAAATATCAAAAGCACCGACCTGGCAAGTCACTGGAACGTGGTAGAAAAAACAGCTAAATGAGACATTGCATACTTAACAAAGCAAGGAATAATTGAATTCATGGGCCCGCTAAAAACGGGGGCATATTTTCTTAAGGAGCAAAGAGATGTTATTTGACAGGCGAAGATTTTTCGATCTCATCTGGAATTTTATTGTGGATGACGGGGGCAGTATTATTAAGAAATCGGCAGCATATCATCAGTTCCATGCATAAAATGCAAGATTAATATAGACACGGATTAACACAGATTTACACGGATTTAACGTTGTTGTGGGGTCGATATCATAAAATTCTATTAAGTTAGTGATAGAAGGTATTTGATAAAAATCAAATCAGTGTAAATCCGTGTCTGAAAAATAACTGGAAAATGATACAGTGTCCTGACCATGCCTGGTTAGCAATTATTCAGATATGGATCACATAGATAAGAAATCATCGGAATCGAGTTTGAATGCACTGGGGTCTATATCATAGACTTCCACGAGGAACCTGCTTGGGAATAATGGATCACCCAGTGGAGTAGATTCGCTCATTGTCAGTTTAAGTACTTTCTTTGCACGGGTAACGGCCACGTAGAAGAGGCGGCGTTCTTCTTCGATTGGATTGTTGCTAATCATAATCTCTGATTCGTCTTTGTTC
>JAIOQW010000303.1 GCA_021108405.1 Methanosarcinales archaeon | reverse complement strand
CGATGGCTTTATCCACCTGACCAAGATCGCTGTAAGCTAACCCGAGACTGCCGAGAGCAGATCCTTCACCACGACGGTCACCGATCTCACGAGAAATAACCAGCGACTGATCGTAATACTCGATGGCTTTATCCACCTGACCAAGATCGCTGTAAGCTAACCCGAGACTGCCGAGCCAGTTACCTTCACCACGACGGTCACCGATCTCACGAGAAATCATCAGCGCTTGATCGTGATACTCGATGGCTGTGTCCACCTGACCAAGAGCACTGCAAGCTAATCCGAGGTTGCCAAGCCAGTTACCTTCATTGTGACGGTCATCGATCTCGCGAGAAATAACCAGAGCCTGATCGTAATACTCAATGGCTTTATCCACCTGACCAAGATCGCTGTAAGCTAACCCGAGACTGCCGAGAGCAGATCCTTCACCACGACGGTCACCGATCTCACGAGAAATAACCAGAGCCTGATCGTTATACTCAATGGCTTTATCCACCTGACTAAGCTGATAGTAAGCGTTCCCGAGGTTACCGAGCCGATTACCTTCACCACGACGGTCACCGATCTCACGAGAAATAACCAGAGCCTGATCGTAATACTCAATGGCTGTGTCCACCTGACCAAGAGCACGGTAAGCGTTCCCGAGGTTACCGAGCCAGTTACCTTCACCACGACGGTCACCGATCTCACGAGAAATAATCAAAGCCTGATCGTAATACTCAATAGCTTTGTCCACCTGACCAAGAGCACGGTAAGCGTTCCCAAGGTTGCCGAGGTGATTACCTTCAACACAACGGTCACCGATCTCACGAGAAATAACCAGAGCCTGATCGTAATACTCAATGGCTGTGTCCACCTGACCAAGAGCACGGTAAGCGTTCCCGAGGTTACCGAGCCAGTTACCTTCACCACGACGGTCACCGATCTCACGAGAAATAATCAAAGCCTGATCGTAATACTCAATAGCTTTGTCCACCTGACCAAGAGCACGGTAAGCGTTCCCAAGGTTGCCGAGGTGATTACCTTCAACACAACGGTCACCGATCTCACGAGAAATAACCAGAGCCTGATCGTAATACTCAATGGCTGTGTCCACCTGACCAAGAGCACGGTAAGCGTTCCCGAGGTTACCGAGCCAATTACCTTCATTGTGATGGTCACCGATCTCACGAGAAATAACCAGAGCCTGATCGTAATGATCAATAGCTTTATCCACCCGACCAAGAGCAAAGTAAGCGATCCCAAGGTTGCCGAGAGCAGCACCGTGTGTTCCTTTACTGGTCAGCACGGGTTTATCTTTGAAAGGGTCTTTCGGCAGCATGCCTGACCAAAGCTCGATCAGTGTTCGTGAGTGACCCCAACGATCCAGGTCTTCATAGATATTATAACCAAACAGAATATCTGCAGCTGTATCATACTGTTGAGCCAGGCAGGCATGGTGGTGTGCCTCGATCAAGGACTGGACATCTTCTTTTTTTGTGCGTGTTTCTGGTAAGGAAAGAGACAGGTAGTACTGGGAAGCACGGTTGTGAACTTCAATTTTATTTTCCAGATCATCATATGCAAACTCCCGAACCAGAGGATGAAGCCAGTAGTTGCCATCATGATCGGTTTCT
The DNA here is from genome assembly GCA_021108405.1 of Methanosarcinales archaeon. Taxonomy (GTDB): domain Archaea; phylum Halobacteriota; class Methanosarcinia; order Methanosarcinales; family Methanocomedenaceae; genus Methanomarinus. The sequence goes on along the minus strand of JAIOQW010000303.1, from coordinate 15,409 downwards.
AATAACGACTTATGAATTAATTTCTCAACTCCCTCTAAAGATGCAGTATCAGTGAACATTTGTTTAATTGCATTCATGGATTCAGGTTGACGGTAGACTGAGAGACGTTCTAATAACTCCTTCTCATCACCGGCCAGTTTTTCAAAGAGCCTTCTTGCTTTTTTAATAGTACCTTCTTTCCGTTTTTGGTACAAGCTGAGGTCATTTAATGTATCTGAGACACCAAATGTCTTGACAAGTTCTACTAACAGTCTGAGCGCTAAAGGGTGACCATCTACACCTTTTGACAGTTCTTCTAATTTTTCTGGCTCTACGTTATCAAGCCCGTTTTTTCTCAGGTAATCAACAGCAAAATTTAGTTCTAAACCTTTAAGTTCCTGTTTGTCAACCAAAGTATCTCCATTTTTTAAGACGGGGACCGTTCGACTGGTTACAATGATCTTTGCCTGATGGGTACTATCACGCAAGGATGTGAATAACTGATCAATACCAGGATCACGGAAATACCGCTCATCATCCAGTATTGTCTCAAGATTGTCAAAAACATGCCAGATCTCCATTCGCTTGTGTAATTCATCTGTCAATCTATTGATGTCTTCCTGGCCAGCCTCTCTTGCTTCGTCTTTGAAATGTGCAATATCTGGCCTGTTTAGGTAGCCTGCAAGCTTTTCAAGGATATCGCCAAGGGTAGCATCCATTTTCTTACTGAAATCAAACCAGAAGGGAAGCGGAACATTAGCCGGCCTTGTTTCAACAAGAGCACGTGCCAGTGTTGTTTTGCCCACACCTCCTACACCGCTGACAAAAAAGAGCCGATGATCTTGAAGATGTATCAAACCGTTCGTGATTTTATCTGCACGGTTGTGAGTAACAAATTCCTTTAGTTGGGATGGATAATCTGGAAGCTCCGAAGAAGTGTATTTGCTTAAAATATCTTTATTAACTTCTTCCCTTCTTTTTTGATCCAGTAAATCCATCAGTTTAAATAATTCTTCACCTGACGGTTTTTCAATCTTGATGAATTCTCCAATCTCAACCTTACCGCTCACATCACCAAAAGAAACATTTCCACCGGCAGTTATACCTGTACCGCCTTTTGTCGTCATATTATCCTTATTATTGGAAGAACGAGTACCCACTATAAATTATCCTCCGATTAAACAAGGGATTTACTGTTATATTTACTTTTACTTTTTCTTTAAAGCAATACCAATCCAATCCCCAATATGATTGCTCTCTTTTTAGCAGCTCATATCACCGCTGATAATACTTAGATCATCAGAAGAAGGCCTGATGAATAACAAAACGAGAAAAACTGTGAAAACTGTGTTATTTCACCTTTTACAACAAAAGTGAAGTAAAAGTAAGATTTTAGCGGGATTTCTAGGCAATTACATACGGTTTTGTAAGTATAGTTCACTTTTATAAGGAAAAGTGAAGTGAATAACTGATGATCTGGACTGGTAGATCCAGGAGTGGATTTAAACGTATAGTATACCTGCTTGTCACAAGATGCTAAAGAGAACCGAATCCAGCCAGATCGTTTATGCGTTATATTCTATAATAATATTTGAATATATATATATATAAATAATAAAAGCGAGATGGAAACCGGAAAATATATATATATTGTTCAATAAAAATATATATAGACTTCAGTTAAAGTGGGGCAGACAAAAAGAAAATTATATTCCAAAATATTTGAGGAGGAGTGGAATGAACAAGAAATTAGTTATGGTTGGCATTATAGCTATGTCATTTATATTAAGCGCCGGATATGCAAGTGCTGCGGTCACAGTAAAAAATTTAGAGAAATTAACAGATAATCAATTTATGGATACTGAACCAGATTGGAATCCAGATGATACTAAAATAATTTACATGAAGTATTATCCTTCAGACTGGTGGACACATTCTGCAATTTACGACATGAATGTAGATGGAACCGATAAAAGAGAGTTAGCACCTGTCACATCATGGCACGGCAAATATAGTCCAGATGGTACAAAAATTGCCTATGAAAAATATTACGGAACTTTTATTATAAAAGATTTAATCAGTGGAATAAGTGAAGTTCTTATAACTAGTAATTGGGGTTATGGCGGCATCCGCTCTTCTTGGAGCCCAGATGGTAAGAAAATTGTTTATAATAGAAATAATCCCGAAGTAGGTAATTACGAAATTTGGGTTTATGATTTAGAAGTAAGAACAAATACAAAATTAACGACTGAAAATTTTGGAGATGGTTATGGGGAAATCTATCCTACCTGGAGTCCAGATGGTACAAAAATAGCATTTATGAGACAGTTTGATATCTGGCTCATGAATCCTGATGGAACTGAAAAAATTGATATCACCAATACTCCATATGTTACTGAAGATCCATACTCTTGGAGCCCAGATAGTTCAATGATAGCTTATACAAGCTTCGAAAATCTCCCTAATGGTGAACGTAGTAGTCCTAATGATATATGTGCCATAAATAGAGATGGAACTGGTATGGTAAAACTGACTACAGATAACTTGTTCCATGATAATCATCCAGCTTGGAGTCATAGTGGAGACAAGATTGTTTTTGACTCTAATAGAGCTGGAAATTATGACATTTGGGTAATGGAACTTAGCTTCGATAATGAACCACCTATCACATCAAATCTAATATCAAATATAAATCCTATTCCTGCGAATACAGAAGTATTTCTAACTGCATTAGCAAGTGATGAAACAACAGGTGGTTCTACTATCTCTTCAGCCGAATATAATATTGATGGTGGAAGCTTCGTCGGTATGAGTGCACAAGATGGAGCATTTGATGAAGTAACAGAAGACATTAGAATAGATATAGGATCTTTTACAGAGGCAGGAGTCCACGAAATTTGTGTTAGAAGCACGGATTCAGCCGAAAATGTCGGAGATCTGGAATGTGTTCTTCTTGCTACATATGATTCATCAGCCGGTTTTGTTACCGGTGGAGGTTGGATTGACTCACCAGAAGAAGCTTATAGCCCTAATCCGTCTCTTATTGGTAAAGCCAACTTCGGTTTCGTCTCCAAGTACAAGAAAGGTGCGGAAATTCCAGCAGGTCAGACAGAGTTCCAGTTCAAAGTCGCTGATCTGAACTTTCACTCTGAAAATTACGAGTGGCTGGTTATAGCAGGTTCACATGCCAAGTATAAAGGCATGGGCATAATTAACGGTGCAGGTAATTATGGATTTATGCTCACTGCCACAGATGGTGATTTGAATGGTGGTGGAGTTGATGCATTCAGAATCAAGATCTGGGACAAAGATAACGGAGATTTAGTCGTCTATGACAACAAACCAAACGTGTCGGATACAGAATATGACGGTACTGAGCTTGGTGGTGGAAGCATCGTGATCCACAAAAAGTAAATTAGTATGCTTCCTGCAAAACTACTATGTGATACAAACGAAGGAGATAACTGCTCCTTCTTCTTTTTTAATAATAGTTCCTACTAAGGTGCCTGCGCCGCAATGAAAGGATAAACACATACAAACCGAGGGCAAGAAGATTGCTGAGCATCAATAAGATGCCCTGCAATTGCATTGCTGGGTCGTGACGAAATCTCAAATTTCGTTGTCCTTAGGCTTGAATTTTATACTATTATTATAAAACTATGTGTATAAATATATTTTTTCCCATTAAATAAAGGGTTTGTAGTTGCAAATTAACATATTCCTATACTCTATAGAACAATTGAGGAAACCCACACACAGCAGTTTTGTTGAATAATTGAAATTTTAGTCCAGTTTTACCATTAAATCGATAAATAGAAAATATAGTTTTACAAATTTACTGGTTTTCTATTTTACCGATTAATTGTTTTTTATATATTGTATATCCAGAAGAAATCTTCCATGTGAATGGAAGGGTGTTTTTATTCACATGGAGAAAAACAAAACTATAATGGTTAGTCCGGATAAAATTTTTAATTAAGAAATGCCACATTGTTAAAAGAATTTAAAATTGATGTATTTGCCATTTTCAGTTGTAGAGTTGTAGAAGAGATGCCTCCGTCTGGATCTCTCTGAAGAGGTTCAGGTCCTCATAGAGCTGACAAGAACTTCGCTAGATTCTGATTGTATAGTGGCAGTTTAACAATACAAAATTCAATGGAAAATAAGGGATGGGTTTATTACTGACAATCAATATTTATTAAAAATGATATGACATGCTACTATCTCCATGTTGGAAAAGGTGTATTATTGTCCGACATGGAGAAATGTGCTTTAAAAAAACGCTCCTTTTCTCTCCCCCTAATCGCAGTATCTCTGGTCCTGGTAAGGTCGGCTGTGCGGTAGCTGGTATTCTTGTAAGCATGGGGTCCTGCATTCTGGCCAGCATCTACCTCTTCACTACAAAGCATCTGCCTTTTCCTTGTAATGCATCTACCCTTGAGATCCTCACATGTCTTGGCTGGCTTTTAGAAGATACTTTACCTTTTCCTCTGCGGTTCTGGAGATTTTTAGTTTTGGGACAGCTGGTAAGGCATACAACAGAGCATGCTAAGAAATAATCCAAAGGAATATGCTTTTTTAGAACTACAAGGGTCAGCTTTTACAACAGATAATTGATATATTCTTGGAAGAGCTAACATGTCAGGAACTAAGAAGGAGATCGAAAGGACCAGCGGGATATCCTCAAGGATCTCCTAGATCTACAAGGATCTCAAGACCTAAAGATATCTTATGAGTAACAAGAGAGAAGGAAGTAACTAGGTTTGTAGAATCCAGCAGAATCTCTTCCTAATCCCAGAATCTCCACCAGGGTTTACGTTCGTGATTAGGTGCTTCAATAGCCCTCTGTGACATAGCATTTTGTAGCAAAATATGAACTTCACTAATCTGTCTATCTTTAGCTGCTATCTGTATATCTTTCTCATCGAGTTGTTTTAGTAATGATTCTACTGTTTTGCTATCAGATTTATAAGAATTACTATCAAAATATAACCTAATTGCTTCAATTACAATATAGGCTTTAGATTGTCCTGTATCCGTGATCTGGTCATACAATTCAACAGGGATACGGACATTTAGCTGTTTCTTATCTATCATTGATTTATTCCTTATAATCCTATCAGATTGCTACCCCATTTATAGCTTTTGATATGAACTCAATGGGGGCGTCTTAGGCATGGAATTCGATGATGTAGTAGCTCTTGGTAGAAGAGGTTTGATATCATTTCTTATCATTTTACAAATAATCTTTTCTTTGAACTTTTGTTTATCGAAAGTAAGAAAAACACGAGTAGATTCCCTTCCTTTTCCTCTACCTCGACCTTTACCGATTTCTTTTTCTATTAATCGATATGTTTCTAATTCATCAAGATATATTCGAATAGTGTTTTTACTGAGTTTCCTCCAGAGATTGCTGCCTATTAGTAATTTCTCATACTCATTATAAATAGTGTCAAAGTCAGGTTTTTTAAAACTATGATTTGCCATATATACAGAAACTAGAATTAATTTATGTTGTGGAGGTAGCGACTCGATGAAATTTATTTTGTTATCTTCTTCAAGAGAATTAATAGCCTTATCCAATGCAATAAGATTTATTTTTTCACATCCCTCATTTTCCGCATAAGAAGCAGCTTGTGATAATAGTTTGATAGCAACTCTTGCATCACCGTTATATTGTGCAGTAAATTCTGCAATTTCCAAAAGTAAATCTTCACTAATTATTCCTTGTTTTAATCCTAATGATGCTCTATCTTCAATTATATCAAAGATTTCATCTGTATCATATGGTTTAAATATCAAATTAGATAAATGTAATCGAGAGATTGTTCTGTGATCTTTTATATATTCATGCCAACCGGGATCATTGCTGATAAATATAAGAACACATTTATTCCAATCACTCAATATTTGTATTAAATTTTCATAAGATTTTTCTTTCTTTAAAAATATATCTATTTCATCAAGAATTAACACCAATAACTTATTTTCAATATGGTTTTTGATTTGCTGAATATAATCCGATTCACTCCTACCTTTACTTTCTACATTTATTTTTTGTAATATAAATTTAAAAATAGATGAAGGAGTATTATATTCGTTGCAAGGAATATAAATATAATTTGTATCATCTATTCCTTTCGAAAGTGTTTTAAAAACTAGTTTCGTGATTAAAGTTTTACCAGAGCCTGTAACGCCATATATAGAAAGATCAGTACAATATTTTTGGTGTCGTGTGGGAATAAAATGATCCGTTAATTCTTCAATTTCTTTATCTCTATGGAAAATATTATCAGGTAAAAAGTTAGATGAAAATACTTCTTCGTGTAAAATTATTTTTTTTGTGTTTAATGTTTCAGAAGTTGATAAATATGTTTTTTCTTTATCAAATATAATTTTTTCTAATTTTTCATGAATAGCTTTTTTATTTTTCAATCATATAACCACCTTGCAACTGATAATACAACTGATAATACAACTGATTGTATAAATAAATATCTAATTATAAGTTGTAAGTATAAAGCAAATGATATTTATTAATATCGCTATCTAAAGATAAAAATTGCCATGTTATACATATCTTTACAACTGATAATATGATATATATTTAAAAATGAAAATAACTATTTTAACTTTAACACATTTTAGAAGAAATTACGATCGATAGATAATATAGAAAAATATATTTTAAAAACTTAATTTAGGATCGGTAACCTAAGTAATTATATATGAGATTGTTGGAAAAGTACCTAAAAAGTGCTTAAGTCAAACGTATTTAACAATTCATTTCACTTGACTTTAGTCCAGTGATCTCCATCTTTATCAATCAGCACATCGTTTTGAATCTCAAGAGTTTGTGTGCCAAAGATAAAATTCAAATGGATTTTTCCATCTATTACTCTATATGTATTTGTAAAACCATTACCTTCAATTGAGTCATAAACAAACGTATCATCATTAAACAATGTAAGTGTATCATTGTTTTTTTGACACTCCCAGGTCCCTAGATAATTTTTATTATCTGTACAGCCAGACAACAAAATTGAAAGAAGAGTAACTAGTAGAATCAAGTTTTTTATATTTAGATATCTGATAGAGTGATTATTCATTATTATCAACCATCATTACTGTCAACCTTTTTTATATTGATCTCGACAATATCTCCTGTTTTCAATTTAAGTGATTCTCGGACAGTGATTGGTATTGTTATTGAGCCTTTATCTCTTATTTTTACAACAAAATACATGCATCATATTTCCATATTAATTACACTTATACTTTATCATAATACTATAATATGAATAAATTCAAAATATTATAGTATAATTTAATTTTATATAAATAAATTCAGAATATTACAGAATATGCTAGTATAATTTAGTATTATACTTAATAATTTTATATAATATGACATAATATAGAAAAAAAAGGAATTTTTATATACCAAATAGTCTGTATATTGAAATATGGCAAAAAATGAAACAATAGGTTTAGAAGAAACACACGGCCTGATTGGAAATCCTATAGATATTTTCAATTCTTTAGGCCCAGATATACAAAACTGGATTGTCTGGATTCTTGGTCTACTAGCTCTAATTTTCCTTATAGTTACGCTCATATCATTTTTCGGGCATGGTGCTGGTGCAAGAGTATCCTCGATCCAGAGAGATTCTGCTGGAACAAACCAGCACATATTAGGTATTGTGTCAGGAATTATCACATTAGTCCTTGTTATCCTGGCGGTGGCACTTGCATTTTCGATATATCTATAGAGCGTCAATCATACTTTTTTTTGTGCTGTTCTCATTAGCAGCTGCAGAAGAAACAGAAAATCAGACATTTGGAAATTACTCTATTATCGATATGATTATGGAATATTACATAGATTCAGTTGATAACCTGGTATATCCGGACGCACTGCAGCCCGAAAAAACAGTCCAGCAATCAGGCAATATAGTCGGATGGATTGATATTGTAGGATTCGATAACCTGATTATGATCAATGGGGAATATTATATTCCCGGTAAGCCGGAAGATCATGCTATAATAACATATGATAAATGGGAAACTGCAGATGGATGGAACCGTGGAGTTGATGAATTATCCGAAACAATCCAGGTAACCTTAAACGGTACCATGGTAACAGCATCAATGGACATATACCTGAAATGGCATGAATCAACACTGAAATCACGCAAAATATGTACTCCATTTGGTTGCCATACAGTAAAATGGCTCAAAAAAGACTACCACACAGAAACAGCTATTTTCACTGATACTGATCTCGCTCCTGCAACATTTACAGCATTAAATTTCAATACTTCGTTCGTGGAAGTAGTAATCTATAACAATTCAGTTGCACCAAAAACCACTATCAAGGTATGCAACATACCAAAAAACATCTTAAACATCAATTACACATACAACAACGAATCCGTGATTCATTATTTTGGCACCTGCAGGCAGGAGTATACAGATAAAAATGTACCGTTCATGTTCATTCAGTCTGCTGATATATGGAAAGGCGGGATAGGTGACGGCGGGAACCTGACCCGGGTCGGTGACATGGTCTGTTTGAAAACAAACAATTTTTCCGCAGCGAACTTAACAGTCTCCCTGAGCGACCCATATAACACATCAGAAATTGATAACATTACGGTCCATGAAGTAAAATGGCACGGGCTTGAAGATACATTCTCATCGCTATTCTGGCTATTCACAACAATAGTCTGCATATTCATGACAGGGATAATCTATCAGTTCAGGGGATTATTATGGTAATAGGCCCGGTTGATATTTTAACCGAAGGCGTATCCAACGGTCTGGACCAATTCGCTATCGGCCTTGGCGATGATCTGATCAACATGAGCACATCGATGAATGTTAATGCCTCATACGATGGAAAACTGCTAATGGATATCGCAACATTCACATACAACCCGCTCAAGGACCCTGCGGTATTGAACGCACTAAAAGAGAGCGCATTGCTTTACCTGCTATTCCTGCTGGCTTTTATCTTTGTCGGCGGTACTTATGTCCAGCTATCAAGGACCCGGCCAGCAAGGCAATTACTGGGGATGCCGGTCAAAAGATCCACGTCATTAAGTGAATTCATTCTATCAGTCTTTGCGCTGATAGTTATCCCGCCTGTAGTCCCGTTTATAATGTGGTTGGCATTGCTGATAAATTATATAATTTCAAATATAATTATGTCAAAAATACTACCCAGCATTTTATTAACTCCGGATAATGTCGCTCTTTACCTTGCTATGGCATTCGTCTATGCGTTAATGGCAGGTTCCTTTGTCTGGCGGACGCTGGTAATCGGAATATGTATGGGATACTGCCTGGTAATTATTGTATTGATCGCAATTCCTTATACCAGGAGGATTGGGCTCGGGCTGTTGACCTATTATTTTATCATGGTATTCATGCAGCCCGTTATCCTGGCAGTCACCTGTGTGGGTGTGGGAATAATAAAATTCATAGCACCGTTTAATCCTGCTTACCAGTTATTCTGCTACCTGATATTCGGGTTCTTGCTACTGATTATCTCAATTATATTCATACTGGGTCCAATTACCATCATGAAGTTACTGGGATCAGCAAAAAAGTCGTTGAAGTTGGTGATTTAAATGTATTCATTAAGACTCAGGAAAGTTACAGAAGAGTTTAACGGCATTCCCTGGACCTGGATCACTGCAGTTTCAGGATATGGATTATTAACCATATTTATTCCGCTTATGATCTTTGTTTTATCAAACTCGATTATAGTGAAACTTCTGATGGTAATTATCTGCCTGGTTGCTATTTTGGTATTCTACGTAAAAATGCGTACTCCTGCAAGATTACAATCCACAATGCTTGAGCTTAAGTACCGGATGCGGGTCCATAAAGGAGAGCATATCATCCCGAAACATACTGTTCCGCTAACCTTCCTCAAAGGCCTGGTTCCGCTGGAATCCGTACATCCCAACGGCCTGATCCAGTTCACGAATAACAGGTATGGTATCATGTACAGGCTATTTGTTCCAAGAAAGACAGGAGATGACCTGGATGTTTTCATCCAGCTGGTAACAAAAAACATAGTTGACAGGATACATGACAGGCAGGTCCTGAAAGTGTTTGAAATGCAGCGGTATACCCGGGACACATCAATCAAAAACCAGGTCGCAGAAGCCATGAATGATGAATCTAAAACACCCCAACAGCGAGAACACTTAAACTCGATCTATCAGAAATTAATAACGAATACCGAAATTCCAACAGAACGGTTCATCTATGCCTTCATTGCACTTGGCAGATTCAACGATCCCAAAGATGCAGATGCAGAACGGACAAACTTAATTCCCAGCCTGCATGACGGTTTCAAGCTTGGCGGTATCGGGTACAGGATGCTGGTATTTGCTGATGAGATCGGGCTGGCTTACAGGCGGTGCATGAAATGAGGATATTATCGCGGTTTAAGAACAAAAAAGAAATGGCGTTAACCGCTATCGATAAAGAAAGGTATTATGATGAATATGTCAGGAAGGTCACACCGACACTGATCGAAGAGTATCCGGACCATATCATTATCGATAATGAAGTGTTTGCAACCTGCATTGTAGTAGGTGTTCCACCGTCCCAGACAGGCAGGGGCTTCCCGCGTAACCTGCAGAACAACTTCACTGACCAGGTCCTGGCACTGGAAGCTACAAATGAATACCTTATCGGCATATCATACGGCTGCGAACCCGTAGCACACGAAGAAGCACAGCTGTTACTGGATGATGCCCTGTATAAAAACAAGATTTCCCGTGCACAAATAGATAAAGAAACGAAAAAATCATCCGGTACCAGTGCACATTCATTACGGTACGACCTGGAAGCACAGGATTTCATCAAACTATATGATGAGATATATAACAATGAACAACGGCTGTTCGATTGCCAGTATATCATATCGCTCTGGTCGCATTCCATGGAAGGATTGAAAAACGGGATATCCAGGATCAACGGTGTCATGGACGGAAACATTGTCCGTGCAGAAGTCCCGTATTATACTGTTCTGGCCACATTTATATCCGCACAACCGTTCCCGATCTCAACAGACATAGCAGAGATCCAGCAACTGAGCCATGACTGCGGTGTCCTGATGCCACTGCGGGACCCACTGGTCCCGCTGTCAGATACCGGACTGATATATGGAGAACGCAAAGCAGATGATGCCCCGTTCGTGGTCAATCTCGATAACCTGGCAGCAGGTCATCATTTGATAGTAGGGTCAACCGGTTCAGGTAAGACCGTGTTATTAATGAAACTCTTAATGGGATGTTATGACCTGCTCGGGTACAGGTTCGTATACATCACCCCAAAACCCGATAACAGGACAAATTACCTGGCAGTTGCTGATTACTACAAAGACTCAGCAATCGTGATCAATATCGGGAGCAAGAAAGGGTATAACAACATCAACCCGCTGCAGGTTATAATGGATATGGATGCCGGGTACCAGTCAGACGCGGATTATGTGGAGCTCTTCAATAACCACCTTGAACTGGTAACATCGTTTTTCCGCGTCCTCAACACTTCAGACAATATGGATAATTACGTGAACGAAAGCCTGATAGAAGTCTACAAACGCAGCGGCATAATCCGAAAAGACGTTAAGACCTGGAAAAACCGACCAGGAGATAAATGGCCTGTCCTGCTGGACCTGCGGGAAGTCTGGAAAGAGGATGCTAAAAAGAAAAACCCGTCCGCTGAAGCCATGCTCAACCGTACATCCAGGCTTGAAACGTCCTGGGAATACATCAACCGGCCTACTGATGTCCAGATGGATAAGGATATTATCATTATCGATATTTCAAGTGTCCCGGATACGCTAAGGGATGCAATGAATGTGTTTGTTACAGGCCTGGTAGGGATGAGGTTTAACACTGATCTGCAGAAAAAATCAAACGTTATCATAGATGAAGGACGGGTGTTTTTAAACGATAAGAAACTGGCAGAGTTCATACTGAAAATCTATACACAGGGAAGGAGCTTTGGCCTGAATGCTTGGTTTACTACCCAGCAGCCCAGCGATGCCAGGGACGAAGATGTCAGGGAGCTGCTCAAGAACAATTCGTTTGTCAATGTAATCATGGGTAATGTGCAGCCAAATTCCTATCAAACATTACAGATGTTTTTCAATCTGTCATCAGAGGATATTGACAACCTCAAAGCGTGTGGTATAGGGCAGGGACTGGTACAGGTGAATAATACTGTTACAGCTGTAAATTTCAGTCTCACTGACCTGGAATCCCGGGTGATCTTAGGCACTGGAGAACCAGGTCAGGAAACAGGTCTTGATAGTGGTTTTAAATTGGTGGATGACAGGTTGGCCACACTTGCAATGGAGAATAATGCATACCTTGATGACTGGATAGATGGTGATGCGAAAGTGTTGTCTGCAGGCAGGGACAGCTTCCCTGTCCAGCGGGCATTCAGGGGAGGTACAACAAGGATATGGGTCAAGTCTTCAATTGTGGAAAACGGCAGGATCCTTAACCAGAGCATCGACCATTACGGGATGGTGCTGCAAATTGCATCCTATTTACTCCATAAAGGCTTCTCAGTCGAAGTTAACCACCATGATGATGCTGACATAGTAGCAACTATGGACGGCCAGACAATTGCAATTGAGTATGAACGCCCGGGCAGTCATACTGTGGACCAGCTCATTGAGAAGAACCAGAGACTACAAACCAAGTACGGTCGAGTGGTTTTCGTGGTTACATCAACTAATTTTAAAATGGTTTCTGCTGATAATTGTATAGGTATGGAAAAAACGGTAACAAGAGGAGTAGTATTGAGGGAATACCTGGAAAATCTTGTCCATGAATTCAAGCGTTTAAAACCAGTAAACCAGTAAATCTGAACTGGTTTTATCTGGTTTTAGGCAAAAATAAGGATTTTTTTGGCCTGGGTCCAAAATGGTTTTTGCTGATAATTGTGCCGGTATTGAGAAAACAGTAACAAGAGGAGTGGTGGTATGGGTAAACTTGACCTTGAATCTAAGCGATTAAAACCAGTAAACCAGTAAATCCAAACTGGTTTTAACTGGTTTAAGGCAAAAATAAGGCTGTTTTGGGCTTGGATCCAAACGGTACATTACCCTATGTAGTATTATAGCCTCTACATAGTGATTTCCTTGTCGCGGGCATGGTGGGGTAAAATATGATAAATTTTAGTTCCTGCAACTCTGTTGATCAGGCCTGCAGGAGTCCTGGCAGATCTGCTTGGCTGAAACTTTGGTTAGATTCCGAAACTGATTGATCTCAAGTTGTGTGATTGCAGGTGAGATATTTTTAATATCCTTCTTCTGTCAATATCCGGTTTATTTCAGCTCTTAAGATTTTAGTTGGTTCGATCTCCCTTCCCGGGTGATCGTTGTTGTATTTCTCAAATCTGTCATACAGTTTTTCATCTATACTTGTATATATTCTAATCATATTCATCAATCTCTTTTTATACTATGCTTACCTTGTTTGGTTGAAGGTTGGCCGGGGGTAGTGCACATATCCCCGACCGGCGATCCACCAATTCAACACGTTCCAGTTTTGTTTTACATGTGCATGAACCGTTCGATTGACAGGACCCTACTTATACTCATAGAAGCACATCGACGGGTAATTTACCCGATATAGTGTACTATACACTATAAGTATATAAAGGTTGTTGCTGCTACTGATGGTGTTTTTATTGAATTTGTGTTTTAGAATAAAATTATTTGCCCTGCGGGTTGATTGGAGACGTGTGGCTATTATGGGTTGAACAAAAGTGCTATAAATATGCTGCAGGCGGGGCGGGGAATAGAATGTATGAGCGCATTCTGAAAGTGGGTAAATTACTAAACCGTTTGGTCCGAAAACGGAATCACTTTGTTATATCAGTGCCGGATGATCTTCATCATTTACCGAGACAGGTGTTGCAAGGCAAATATCTGGTAAAGTAAGCAAAAAAGCAGACTGTTGATATAAGTCAATATAAATGTCTTTTGTTTGTGGTGGCCTTGGGATTTACAGGTAAATACACCATCTTCAAAGATTATGTTCGCAATGTACTGCCAGAACAAGGTTTACTGCTGTTTACAGGTATGAAATAAAAATGAGCGGATGTTTGAGCTTGTTGGATGATATAGTCCTATAATTCACAATCCTAATCAGCAAGCTCAACCACACAGATATATACTCAACAGAAAATCGATCTAAGAAATCTACAACCAACGTTACATTTTTAATTTGAATGATAAAATCTGTAATTATTAGGAGAATCTGACATTAAAAATTTGCGTGGGTACTGCAGTTGGTATATCAGATTCTCCCTCTTCAGTCCATATCTATGGACAATATATTATGACACGATTAATACTAATAAAAGTTTGCATTAGCCATTATTAAAAGGGGTTGCGCATAATTAGTTGGTTGCTAATATTTCTCCTAGCATGCTTTGATGATAGCGAAATTAACATTTTCTAATAGGGATATCCCATCCCACAAAATAATTCATGAAAAAATCTATTGAAGCCCAAGTTTCCCACTTGAAAATTAAAACCGGTATGCTGCACCATAGTACATTCGTGATTTCAGCTATTTGTTGGTCGTAATTATTAACCTTAATAACTATACTCCACAGCTCTGCTGCGGTTGGGTGTGCCGGCGTGCCTTGAAGCATATAAGAGAAAGATAAACAAACAAGACATTGGAGATAAAAAAAAAGCATGTCTATACAAGGGTTAAAATCCCTCCATCCAGGTCTGCTCCTGGATGAAGAGAACAGGAAGTGCGGTATTGTGAAGTACTGTGCGGAGTTCCTTAGTATCGGCAACCACAGCCCGAAGCGCAAGCGAACGCAAGGTGGCCTTAGCGATTGGCGACATTCCCGACGCAAATGGAAGCTTGAGCAGAATATAATCGCTGGGGTGGTTATCGTTGGGATGGTTGCGAAATCTCTTTTGTGTGACCGAGGGAGGTCTTATGCTGTCCTATCCGAAGTTGAATTTACAACCTACACATTTCAGGATAAATGAACTCATAGTAGCGATGATGGTTGAGCCGATGATATACCGAACCTGTGCGGCAGGGTGCAGGGGGCGACGGTATGAGGATAAAACTCAACTTAGCGAAGGGGTTCTAGCTTTGGATAGAGTCGAAAGATTCAGCACGATAACATCAATCGGGTGCGACAAGAAGTTATATTACGAATTGCCTTTTGGCTACTCCTTTCATTCGGAGTAATCCTACTGTGAAATGCGTCAATGGTAACGTTGAGGTGTTAGGCCCACAGGACAATGTGGAAAGTCAGAAAGTCCAATTCGGACGAACTGCTAGGATAAGTAAACTATGGTGCGACAAGAAGCTACATTATGAATTGCAGTAATGCCACTCTTTCCATTTAGGGTGAC
>JAIOQW010000268.1 GCA_021108405.1 Methanosarcinales archaeon | reverse complement strand
TTGAATGAGGAATTAAAAGAGATTTTCTTTTTTGAGTGCAAATGGAAGTCTCTGGAAGAGGTGGATGCAAGAAAGATTATTTTTAAACTGAAAGATAAGTCTGGCTTTGTTAAATGGAACAAGCACAAGCGAAATGAATTTTATGGGTTGTTTGCAAAGTATGTTGAAAATAAATGTGGTTTTAGGAAAGAAGGTTTGTTTGTATTTGATCTGGGTGATTTTAAGTAATATCAGTTAGGAACAAACCGCATAAAATAGAAAGCCATATATATAGGTTTGCATTAAGCTAATAACTATGACCCAAACAGATAACACAGTATTCAAAGCAATGAGCAGTAACACCCGCCTGGCGATACTGGAGCATCTGGCTGAAAAACAGATGCATATATCTGGTCTGGCAAAAGCCTTAAATATTTCGGTTCCTGTCGCTGCAAAACACATCAAAATATTAGAAAAAGCGGAACTTGTTGAAAGGCAGGAATTTGGTAAGACCCACATACTTAATATCAAAACACCAAACATATCTTTTATACTGAATAAATTTGCTGGCGAACACGAGATAGAGATGCCTAAAGGTGCAACTCTACTGGATGCATTAAGAAGCGTATCTGCAATAGATATCAAGAAAGTAGGTAACAGCGAATTTGTAGTATCTGCAGATGGTGAAGAAGGATTGTTCGTGTATGAGGTCAATGGAAAGCCATCAGATAAAACAGTTGATAAATGTGTATTAGATGAAGATGTCACAATTGAATGGAAGAGACTTATCCCTGTTACTCAAAAGAAACTTTCTATAAAGATCAAGGATTGATCAATTGTTTTTATGCCCTGGGCGCTAATTAGACCCAGGGATTGTTGAAGTAGAAACGCTTTTATTATTCCATCACTAAATACACGTTCATATTGTCGTACCTTGTATCGTAAAATTGGTGGTAGATATTGCTTAATAAACGAAAAGATACTCTGACTAACTGGGTCAAGCCCATTGCAAGATTATTTAACAAGGTCAATCCTAATACCATGACCATCCTGGCCCTGGTCTTCTGTATATGTGCCGGGCTGTATTTTGCTGATGGTAAGCCCATAGCGGCCGGGATTTTTTTAATGATCGGAGGGTTCTTTGATATCCTGGACGGTGCTGTAGCCAGGGAGAACGGCAGGGTTACAGTGTTTGGAGGTGTACTTGATTCAGTATCTGACCGCTATGCAGATGCTGTAGTATTTACAGGGATCATGTGGGGAGGGTACACAGCCATATTGCCCTACATTGAGAACGATTGGATCGTTGGTGCTGTGGCCCTAACAGGATCACTACTTGTCAGTTATTCAAGGGCACGTGCTGAAGCTGCCGGTACAGGCAAGCTTGCAATAGGAGTTGCAGAACGAGCAGAACGCATGATATTGGTCATATTAGGCGCCTTCACAGGACTGCTTAACTGGGCAGTCCTTATCGTAGCAGTGATCTCTCACCTGACCGTATTACAGAGGATGATCGCAACTTATCGGATATTCCAAAAGCGGTAATACAAAAAAAAAAGGCTATATATTACCTATTACAATTACACTACATTCAACAGCGGGCCTGTGGTCTAGTCGGTTATGACATCGCCTTTACACGGCGGGGATCCGGAGTTCGAATCTCCGCGGGCCCATTTTCATTATAATAGTATCCACTTCAAATCATAGGGCAAAAAAGATAATACAAAAAGAAAAACCTCCCTTTCCCGGATTATTTCTACTATCATTTCGATAGATTTAAGCTTAACAATACGAAGACTTCATTGAGGTGCTGTTTATGGTAAAATTTCAATTCCTATTGCCCATAGATGAATCAGTCTATTCCGATACTGCTGCGGATAATGCAATAAAGGTGGCAAAGATGTATAATGCCGACGTATCATTAGTTTATGTAGTAGACGCTAGTATATTTGAAGATAAGGAAGACATAGAGAGCCAGACTAAATTTGGCGAGAGCATGCTGGGCAGATTCCGGCAGTACTGCAGTGACAAAGGAGTTAACATAGAAAAGGCAAGTGTATTGGTAGGGTCTCCTTTCAATGAGATAATCAAGATGCAAAAAGAGATCGATGCCAGCCTGATCATCCTCGGGGCTCCTGATAACAAACTGGGAAGCGTAGCTGAGAGAGTAGTAAGAGGCGCCAAATGCCATATACTGATAGCACGTAAGATGACCGGTGGTGATGAGCCATTTAAACACCTTCTTGTTCCTGTGGACGGGTCAAAGGATTCAGAGTTTGCCGCACAGTTTGCTTCCAGTTTTGCACACCGTACCTCTTCGAGCCTGACAGTATTCCATGTAATACATAATGAGAAAAAGATGCAAAAGGGTACGGAAATTACCGAAAAAGCATTAGATGTTGCTAAAACCAAGAACATTACCGTAGAATCCCAGATCAGTGAAGGAAAGATATCTCAGGAGATACTTAACGAGATCGACAATAAGTCTATCGACCTGACCGTTATAGGATATACAGGAAAAGGCAGGATATCCAGAATGATACTCGGAAGTGTATCTGAAAAGGTAATTCGTTCTGCAAAGTGTTCGGTATTTGTAGTAAAAAGCGTAAGGACTGAAAAAGTATATACTATTCAAAAATAATAAAGGTGTGATAAATGACACGATTCCAATTCTTAGTTCCTGTAGACGGATCAGAGAACTCAATAAATGCTGCAAAGCATGCTGTAGAATTAGCAAGTAAGTACGGTGCAGAGATATCATCAATATTTGTAGTTGATAAATATAAATACCGGATATCTGATATTTTCGATATTGTAAATAAAGCAGGAGAAGAATATATTGCCCTGGTAAGAAAAATGGCGCAGGATAAAGGAGTAACTGTTAAATCCACAAAAGTACTTTCAGGAACTCCGGTTGACCAGATCGTCAATGAAGCCAAAGCAATGGATGCAAACATAATAATAATAGCTGCAGTAGGTGGGGGCGGTTCAACAACCTCACCGATCGGGTTTGTTGCAAACCGCGTGATGCGGCATACCCATTCACATATCCTATTAGTAAGGCATACTGATAATAACGAACAGTACAAGCAGATCCTTATCGCAACCGATGGATCGGATGATGCCAGATATGGCGCTCAATACGCCATGAGCATTGCAGGGCGGTATAATGCAAAAGTGTATGCATGTAATATTATTAATTCCAGGGACAAGATCATTGATAGACACGTCACCACACTCGAAGAAGCCGGAAAAGGAAAATTACTGGGAGAACCGGTAACATATACACATGAAATTATTAAGCGGCTACGTGAACACATGCTTAAAGATGCAGTCAGTATCGCTGATGATGTAAAAGATATCGCAAAGAAAAAGGGTGTTAAAGTAGAAACGATCGTCAGAGATGGAAAAACCGTATCAGAGATACTCAAGATAGTGAAAAGCAAAAAAATTGATCTTGTAGTATTGGGCAGTCACGGAAAAGGTACAGTATCAAAATTGCGGCTGGGAAGTGTATCAGAGAAGATAGCTTCCACAGCCAGGTGCTCTGTCCTTATCGTAAGAGGAACAAGGATCGAAAGAGTTGTGCCCGAGTAACTACAGCGCTAGCGAGGATTTTGTTTCAGTACATCAAGTAATTTGTATTCACTTCAAATCATAGGGTAAAAATGATGACCACAGAGTTTTTATTCTCTGTGCTCTCTGTGGCAGATAATATAATTAATGATTAATGCAGATTTTATTCCCCTACTTTTTGAAATGGATACAGTAATTTTGATGTAGTAAAGAAAATCCGAACGCTAGTGAGGATTTTGTTTCTGGTACAGTCTTGCCTGTAATCCGTGGTATTTAGCCACTCCTTCCGCATCCTTCTGGTCTATACTGGATTCATCAAAGGATGCAAGATCGGCCGAATATAGCGCATAGGGTGAAACTCGCGCCACTACAACAGCACTTCCCTTATACAACCGGACCTTAACAATTCCTTCTACCCGCCGTTGTGTGGTATCAATAAATGCATTCAGGTCATTATATAGTGGTTCATCCACCAGGCCCATATATGCCATCTTAGACCATTCATCATCAACTTTTGCCTTGAAACTTACTTCCCGCCTGGAGAGTACCAGCCTCTCAAGGTCCATATGGGCATTAAGTAGAATAGTAGCTGCAGGGTGTTCATAGTTCTCCCTTGCCTTTATACCAAGCACTCTATCTTCTATCATATCCGTCCTGCCCACACCATGCATGCCACCTATACGGTTAAGTTCAGTGATCAATGAGACACCGTCCATCCGGGTACCATTGAGTGAGACCGGAACACCACCTACAAAACCTATCTCGATAATCTCAGGATCAGGTCCATTTTCAGGAGACCTGGTCCACTCAAAAATCTCTTCAGGTGCAATAAAATTAGGGTCTTCCAGATGCCCGCCTTCGATACTACGGCTCCATATATTCTCATCCACACTCCATGGCTTCTCCTTTGTAACAGTAACCGGAATATTATGTTCCAGGGCATATTGTATCTCCCATGCCCTGGTAAGGTTCATATCTCTCATTGGTGCTAATACCAAGAGATCAGAAGACCGAAATACAGCTTCAAACCTTAACTGGTCATTACCCTTGCCTGTACAGCCGTGGGCCACTGCCTCAGCTCCTTCGGTATATGCCACATCCATAACCTTTTTAGCGATCAGGGGTCTGGCAATAGCTGTACCAAGAACATAGCCCTCATAATTCCCGTTAGCCTTAATAAGCGGAAAGATATAGTCTTCCACAAATTCAGTATTAGCATCAATGGTATAATTCTTATCACTGATCATCTGCGCCTTTTTCATGGCATTTTTTATTTCTTCTTTGGGCTGACCTACATCAACTATCACAGTAATAACATGATCAAAATCGTATTGTTCTTTCAATAAAGGTATACATACTGATGTGTCAAGGCCACCCGAATAGGCTAATACTACTTTTTTTTTCATATCCGATCAAATCCTTTTTGTTCTAGTATATCAAGTATAACTTGAATCGAAAATGCTCACTCCGTTCACATTTTCTAATCCTCCATTCCTCTGGAATGTCGGACGAAGATTCTGCGAATCTTCTTATCTTCGGCTCCTTTAGAACCTCAGTCAATAAAATCCGAGCGTTAGTGAGGATTTTGTTCTTATCCTAAATCCATCGAATAATATATAAGATATTTGAACCATAATTTAGTGTAATGATCTTTGATAATGTTAATAATATCGAATGGGGACTATGATGGTATTCAGTTCACCTGAAAAACAAGCAACTAAAGCAATTATAAAGATAGGGGAAGGTCGCGGTAATAAAAAACTTGTTGATTCGTTAATTAAGAACATCAGTAACCATCCTGAATTGATTAGAGGTACTGCATTCGGATTATTGAAGATCATCAAAGCAAGAAGGATAGAGGCATATGGGTTTTGTGTTGATGTTTTGCTTAATATTGCCAAAACCAGGCCGGAAGTTCTAATCGGATCATCAGAAACGATTATATTACTGATACGGATCTCAGCAGACTCTCACGATGCCAATACCACATTAAAAGCTATGGATATACTTAATGTCCTTATAACTCATCGTAATCAATTAATGCAGCCTGTTGTCCCTGTAATATTAAATAGACTAAATGACAGGGACAATCATATCCGTTTATTAGCATATCAAATGCTGGATGATATTGCAACAGTACACCCTGAGTTCTTTTCTGAATATACCGTTGACCTGATCAGGTCTATGCACAGCGTAAATAATGATGAACAGATATATGCGGGTAAACTATTACGAAAAGTTGCCAGGACTTCTTCCAACCTTATACCCCATGATATGGATATAGAATCAAAGGATGGGGATTTTGCTGCAGTGGCAGATGAACTTGCAGAAATGATGAAAAAGATTGATTTACAGGCTTATGCGTCTGAAATGTTAGAGTCTATCGGAATGGGTGATCTAATTGTTAATAAAAACGATGAAACCCTAAATAACCAACTGCCAGATACACTTATTACCAGGATACGAACCATCCTTGCAGATAGTTCAAATGAGGAATGGATCAACTATATAGTCCTGACAGGGAAAGATGGAAAAGTAATTGCTTCCAGTGATCCGGGTTTGACCAATAAAGCAATAATAATGAAGATATACGATATTTTCAATCTCAAAGAATGTATATCCGAAGATCAAGAATTTCAAAACCGGATAACTTTAGAACTTTATAATAAGATCATAGTGGCTGTTGGTATTAATAATGACTATATGTTAACAGTATATAGTAATCCTGGCCAGCAAATTGAAAAAATACCAGATGAACTGGATGCAATAAAAAAAAGAATAAAGGATGTTATAATAACATCCTGATACCATATCTATTTCGTGAAATTAAAACTTTCTTTTACGATCTTCAATGCACAGTAATCGCCGCACATTGTACAGGCTTCCTTATCATCAGGTAGTCTACTGCTCCTGATCTCCCTTGCATATTCAGGATCAATAGCCAGATCATACATTTTATTCCAGTCCAGGTCGCGGCGCGCCCTGCCCATTTCCAGATCCTGGTCACGCTTGCCAAGTTTGATCATATCGCCTATATGAGCAGCTATTCTTGAAGCCATCACTCCTACTCTAACATCCTCTGCATTGGGTAGCGCCAGATGCTCCGCAGGTGTGACATAACAAAGAAAATCGCATCCCTTCGCACTTGATATGGCTGCTCCTATCGCTGTTACGATATGGTCATATCCTGGTGCAATATCACAGACAAGCGGACCCAGTACATAGAACGGCTTATCGTTGGTCATACGTTTCATTAATGTGACATTGGTCTCAATCTCATCAATAGGTACATGTCCCGGTCCTTCGACAATGACCTGTACATTCTCATCATGTGCCTTATCAGCCAGCTCAGCGTTCATGATCAGTTCCTGTATCTGTGCTCTGTCAGTAGCATCGTGAACTGCAGGTGCACGCATACCATTACCCATTGATAGTGTTACCTCATGCTCTTTCATTATCTCTAAAAGATAGTCGAATTCACTATATAGTGGATTTTCCTTTTCATTATGGATCATCCATGCGGTCATAAACGCACCGCCCCTTGAACATAATCCACCATAGCGACCCTGTCTTCTGAGTCTTTCCACTGTTATCAAATTGATCCCGGTATGTATAGCCATAAAGTTCGAACCCAGTTTTGCCTGGTCTGCTGTTGCTTTGAAAAGTTCGTCTTCTGTCATATCCACTACAGAACCATGTTCCCTTGCTGCTTCTATAAATGCCTGGTACAGTGGTACACACCCTACGGATAATGAAGAAACCTCAGCTACACGTCTTCTTATATCAAGAAAATCTCCTCCGGTGGATAGTTCCATTAGAGTATCAGCACCCGCAGCTTCTGCAACTTTAGCTTTCTCTATTTCCAGTTCAACATCTACTATATCAGATGATGTTCCTATAGAGGCATTTACTTTGGTCGTAAGGCCCTTACCAATACCGCAGAATTTGATATCCCGGTAAGGTGTGACAGGTATGACAATTCTGCCTGAAGCAATCCCTCTTCTAACAAAATCAGGTTCGACTCCTTCAATTTTGGCTACTGTCTCCATCTCTTCAGTAATTTTACCATTTTTTGCTTCCTTAACCAGACTCATATTATTACTCCATTTACTCCATTTATTGTATTATTATTTTACTTTGGCACATAGACTGCATACATATATATAAGTATACTTAAAAAAGCGTGTAAAATATAATCCGGAAATATTTTATAATATATTTTCTCCAGGCAATAATATATATAAAAGTATTGAATTAATTATTACTTATGGATTTAGAAATGATCTATGATGATATTGGCAGTTACCCACTTCCTGAGGGCATATCAAATGACTGGATGCAATCAGCTTTTACCTCCAGGTCGCAGGATGATCAACTCTTTAAGATAATATCTTCTGCTATGGAACAAAAAGTAATGGCCGGAGTGGAAGTGCCCACCTATCCCCAATTCCAGGATATGAACCAACAATTCCTTAAAGTGATCGATGATCCTGCATGTACTGATGCACCTTTACTGGTAAAGGAATCAGAAGCAAAGATACTTGAACTGGAAGCACTCCAGGACTATGCCAGTAAATATAGATCCGATCATGGGGATCAGCTTAAGATCCGTGTCTGTATTACAGGACCTGTTGAACTGTACCTTAAGGAATTTGGCTCGACGGCTTATGGGGATGTACTGGAGAACTTTGCTAAAAGTATTGACATATTTGTTAAGAACTCTATTGAACAGTCAGGTGATCTTGTGGTCAATACCATTTCTATTGACGAACCCAGTATTGGTTTAAACCCGCAGATCATGCTTGGTGATGAAGATATTATAAAAGCATTGACAATTGCAGGTGAGAGCGCCTACCGGCATGATATTGATACTGAGATCCATTTACACTCGCCATTAAATTATAGACTCGTATGCCAGGTTCCGTCTATTAATGTGATAGGAGTTGAATCAGCATCCACTCCATCATATCTAGATCTTATCGACCCTACGGACCTTATGACAACCGATACTTTCATCAGGGTAGGTATTGCCAGGACAGACATATTCGGTCTGAGTGCTATTTTAAATGAGAAATATAACATTAATGTCTGGAAGGAGCCTGATAGATTATTAGAAATTGTTACAGAAATGGAAACACCCAAAGTGATAGCCAAAAGGCTCTCTAAGTGCTATGAGATGTTTGGTGAGTGTATAAAGTATACCGGACCGGACTGTGGTCTTGGTTCCTGGCCTACACAGGATCTTGCCGGGCAATTACTCAAGAATACAGCGGATGGTATTGACAAATTCCGCAAGGAACACTAATTGTTCTAGTATATCAAGTATAATTTGATATATCGAAAATGCTCACTCCGTTCACATTTTCTAATCTTCAGCTTCTACGAATCTTCAGACGAAAATTCTACGAACCTTCGGAGCTTCAGTCAAGAAAATCCGACCGAAGCGAGGATTTTATTCTACAAAGCTTTTTAAGTATAACTGTGAATTAGTTATTATGGACGAATTTATTCTGGTCTCTGTAAAAGGGGTTTATATGATCAATACAATAAATGGTCTTACTCCTATGGTATTAATCTCAGATGAAGAAGGGAAGATCATGCCAATCTATGTCGGGATGCCAGAAGGTATTTCTATAAATTCAGCCTTGAATAATGAGGTAACTCCCAGGCCCATGACCCACGACCTTATGGTAAATGCTATTGAAGGACTTGGTGCCAGTATAACAGATGTTTTTATTGATGAGATCCATGATAGCACATTTTATGCCAGGCTTATTCTTATTAAAAATGATTCAACTATTGAAATAGATGCCAGGCCCAGTGACTGTATTTCATTAGCCATCCGTACGAATGCATCTATTATGGTTTGCAGATCGGTATTCGATTCATCATTGATAACCGAGGATGAACTGGAAGGTATGATGACACTGGATTCTCTATTATAATGTTCTCAATTGCCTATCAAAAGTATCATACAGTATTATTCTAATTAGAGTATATGAGTTTGCTTGATTTCCAATCAGGACCTGATAAAACCGAAATTTATTCAGTGGGTGAGCTAAACCACTATATACACGATAAGATCAACAGTGATCCGCAACTTCGCAACATCTGGGTAAAGGGCGAAATTTCCAATCTGACAAATCACAGTTCAGGGCACAAATACTTCACTCTGAAAGACAGTAGATCCCAGCTTAACTGTGTAATGTTTCGTAATTATTGCCAAAACCTGGACTTTAAGCCGGAAGCTGGTATGAAACTATTGGTTTTTGGTAATATTGACGTATATGAGGTCCGGGGAAACTACCAGCTTATAGTAACTCTGATCAGACCTGAAGGTGTGGGAGAATTGCATATAGCACTGGAAGTTCTTAAACGAAAACTTCATTCTCAGGGTCTTTTTGATGCTGACCATAAGCAACCACTACCTCAATTTCCCAGGCGGATCGGTGTGGTAACATCACCTACCGGTGCAGTGATACAGGATATTATCAATGTGACGCGACGAAGATTTCCTGTTGATATTCTATTATCTCCAACTGTAGTACAGGGGGAAAAAGCCCAATATAGTATAGTACGATCAATAGAACGGTTAAATACCAAAGAGATCGATGTTATTATCCTTGCCAGAGGAGGTGGCTCTCTGGAAGATCTTTTACCATTTAACAGCGAACCAGTGGCCAGGGCAATTTATAGATCTTTGGTTCCTGTGGTTTCTGCTGTGGGACATGAGACTGATCTTACTATTGCAGATCTTACTGCCGATGTTCGAGCTCCTACACCTTCTGCTGCAGCTGAACTGGTTGTACCTGATAAAGAAGAAGTCCTTATCAGGATACAGGGAGATAAACTGCGTCTTATAACTGCAATAAGAAATCAAATTAAAACACAGATTACTCATCTTTTGCATCTCGAAAATAGGATAGATGCCAGACGTGTTATCAGTGTACTGGATCAATATATGCTGCGGGTAGATGAACTTACATTTCGACTTAGACAAACAATAAACAGGGATATCGAAGAGAATACGAAGAGGTTAGGATCCTGCATGAGCAGGCTTAATGCTATTAGCCCGTTAAATACCCTGAAGAGAGGGTATAGTATTGTATTGCATAATGGTGAAGTGATCAGGAGTATTAGGCAGATTAAAAAAGGAGATGCATTGGAGATGCGTATGATAGATGGCAGGATATTTGCCAGGGTAGATAGAACGGAGGAAGATGTATGAGTGAAAATAGGGATGACATCCGTTTTGAAGCAGCACTAATGAAGCTTGAAGAGATTGTCAGAAAGATGGAGGCCGGTGATCTTTCTCTTGATGAGAGCCTGAATTTATTCGAGCAAGGCATAAAGCTTACTAAGCTGTGCTCATTTCAACTTGAACATGCAAAACAAAAAGTAGAAGAACTGGCAGAAGAGGATAGTCCGGAAATGGATCAGTAAAGCAAACATATATGAATAGTGAAGTAGTATCAAATCCATTATTAATAAGGAGAAAAAAAATGGGAATCAAACCAAGTTATATCAAGTCGCTTGCAACTC
The DNA here is from genome assembly GCA_021108405.1 of Methanosarcinales archaeon. Lineage (GTDB taxonomy): Archaea > Halobacteriota > Methanosarcinia > Methanosarcinales > Methanocomedenaceae > Methanomarinus. The sequence continues at coordinate 6,273 of JAIOQW010000268.1, read as the reverse complement.
AGTTATTAAATGAAAAAGGCGATCTATTTACTAATAGTTTTGAAGATAATAAGCCATTGGTCACACAGCATACCAATATACAGAGTAAAGTAATCAGGAACCGGATTGCAGGCTATATTACCAAAAAAAAGAAACCCAGGAATATAAAAATAGTATAAAGAACAAAATCCTCCTTCGGTCGGAATTTGATATACTACAACATTATATTCGTATAGGAAATATTCACAAAAAAATAGGTTGATGTTTTATGCTAAAAGGTGCACTTGTTGCGATGATCACCCCTTTTACACAGGATAACAGGATTGATAAGGACGGCCTTACATCCAATATAGATTTCTTAACTCAAGGTGGTGTTAGTGGTATTGTTCCATCAGGGACTACCGGGGAATCCGCTACTCTCACATTCCAGGAGCATAAAGACCTTATAGATATGACTGTTGATTGCAGCACCGTACCCATTATAGCCGGTACCGGGTCTAACAGTACTACTGAGGCTCTGGATTTAACAAAATATGCAGCAGATGCCGGAGCTGATGCTTCACTACTCATCTCGCCTTACTATAATAAACCTAATGATGAAGGGATTATCAAGCATTTTACCACTATAGCTGATAATGCAGATATTCCGCAGATACTATATAATGTGCCCAGCAGAACAGGCATTAATATGAAACCGGAAATAACGTCACAACTTGCAAAACACCCTAATATAGTAGGGATAAAAGAAGCATCCGGAGATTTGAATCAGATATCAATGATCATTGAGATGACTCGGGATGAGGATTTTGTGATTATTTCAGGAGATGATGCACTAACACTCCCGATAATGGCACTGGGAGGTGTGGGTGTGATTAGCGTTGCAGCTAATATTGTACCAGGGACTGTTTCATCATTGATCAACGCTTTTAATAATGATAATATGAACGAATCACAGCGTCTGCATAGGAAACTTGCTCCTTTTATCAGGACACTATTCCTTGAGACAAACCCTATACCTGTTAAGAAAGCTGCCCAACTTATCGGTCTTGCAGCAGGGCATTTGAGACTTCCTTTAGTACCAATGAGCTCTGAGAATGAAGCAAAATTAATCGTTGAGTTGAAGGCTATCGGAGCACTTTCATGATACGGGTAGCAGTCACAGGCGCATGCGGTAAAATGGGAATCCTACTGATCGATAATATCCTGTCTGCTAATGATCTTGAACTGGTGGCTGCATTTGATATTGTTAACATAGGAGATGATGTGGGAGATGTTAATAGGTTCGAGCATCTCGATATACTCATTTCAGATCCGGCTGATATGGTATCTGTTATCGAGAATACCAATACGGATGTAGTGATCGATTTTACTATTGCAGCAGCATCCGCTGAAAATATTATCAAGGTAGCAAAGGCTGGCGCTAATCTGGTAGTGGGTACAACTGGTTTTACTGAAGACCAGATTACCATGATACACCGGACTATTAAAGATAAAAAGATATCTGCTATAATCTCACCTAACTTTGCAGTAGGTGTAAATGTTTTCTGGAAACTGCTGGAAGAGGCTGCCGGGTACCTGGGTGATTTTGATATAGAGATCATTGAAGCCCATCATAATCAAAAGAAAGATGCTCCAAGTGGTACTGCGGTAAAAGCAGCCGAAGTGATCAATAAAGTAGTAGGTGGCAGGGATTTAATCTATGGCCGCCAGGGACTCTCACCAAGGGGAGATGAAATTGGGATTCATGCAATAAGAGGTGGCGATGTAGTAGGTGATCATACTGTTTTGTTCTTTGGAGACGGAGAACGCGTCGAGATACGACATCAGGCCCACAGCAGACAGGCTTTTGCAGGGGGAGCAATAAATACACTAAGGTGGCTAATGAGTCAACCACCTGGCATCTATAGTATGGCCGATTTTTTAAATCTTTGAATTTTTAAAGTATCCATTTCCATAGCGGCACAAACCTGATAATTCTACCATTATCAATTTTTTCTGCCTCATAATCTTCTGTTATTACAAAACCTGTCCCAACATCAAACCGATCCATGAATTTTATCAGCCCTTTTATATCTCTCATCCTTATATGTTTAGAATATTTGGATTCGATAGGTAGAATTGAGTTGTCTTTTGACAGGATGAAATCTGTTTCTTTGCCAGATTCTCTCCAGAAATGTTCTGATTGTGAAACAAACTGTATGAGGTTTTCTACTACTTTCCCCTGATTCGGTTTCCCAAGAGCAAGAGCAACACATGGATGGACTGGGTAATACTTTTTAAGCTTTCTGGAAGATACTTTAAATGAGCCTTTGAAATTCTTTAATTCCTTAACTACAAAACAAGTTCTGAGATAATATAAGTAATTACTTATCGTCTGCCTGCTTCTACCCTGTTCTCTTGAGATCTCATCAAGATTTATAATCATCCCTGGATTGTAAGCAATAATACCTATAAGTTTCTCAATAAGTTCTATATCCTTTATTTCAAAAAGATAGCTTAAATCCCTGAATATTGTTTTTTCAATAACGCTTTCCTTTATGTACCTTTTTGCAATATCATCATCAACATCAATTATCTCTGCAAAAGGCTTTAGCAGGTAATTATTTATTTCACTTTTTATCTCATGTTTCCATAGGTCTACATTCTCTTTTATTTTCTTTGTATTTTTACCTTTCAGATCAAGAAATTCTTCAAAAGACAGAAGGTTAAGATTAAAATAGAATATCCTACCAGCCAGGCTTTCCTTTGCATCGATCAAGATATCGAGGGATGCAGAGCCTGTAATCAAGAATTTGATATTAGGATATAGATCATAATAGATTTTTATTTTGTTTTCCCAGTCTCTTAGTTTCTGGATCTCATCCAAGATTATATAAGTTTTTTCAACATCAAAATCTCTTTTAAGTATGTTTTCCCGGTAAATATTCATAACCTCATCCAGACTCTTAATGTTTTCATCAAATGAGAAATACAATATTCTTTTTGGAGCAATCCCCTTTTCCAATAGTGTATCTATTGTTTGAAGCATGATTGTTGTTTTGCCTGTTCTTCGCAGGCCAACAATCGCAATTATCTGCCTCATTTTCATATATTTTTGTATCTCTGGAAACATGCCTCTCTTAAAAGATGGTACAAGTTCTTTTCTAACACCTCCTGTTTTCCACCAGGGGTTCATTTCAGATAATCTGTCAATGCTTTGCATATGTGTTAATTAAGCATAACGAATATATAATTTTTTTGCTTAGCCTATTCAACCAATTATTCGTTTTTTCGTTAGTTAGAATTAACTAATATCTCCATTTACTATTTTCATGCTGTCCTACGATCAATAAACTATGTCGAATATAGCTCACAGCGCATCTCCTTTTAATTCATATAAATCTGTATTAACTGCACGCCCTTTAGGCGTAGCAGGCACTCAACTCCATAGGAGTTGGGTGTATCCGTATCTGAAAAAAGGAAATACGGGATTTTTTTATATCCCTGCAGATTTGGCAATATCCTCAGCTAAATCAGTTCGTTCCCATGTGAACTCAGGTTCAGTCCTGCCAAAATGACCATATGCAGCGGTCTGTCTGAAAATAGGACGCCTTAACTCAAGACTTTCAATTATATTCTTTGGGGTCAGTTCAAAATGTTTCCTTACTAATCCCACAATATCCTTATCTTTTATTATACCGGTGCCAAATGTATTGATTATAACCGCTGTTGGCTCGGCCACACCTATAGCATAAGCAAGAGATACCGAACATCTCTGTGCAACACCTGATGCGACCAGGTTCTTTGCAACATACCTGGCAGCGTATGCTGCACTTCTATCTACTTTAGTAGAATCTTTGCCTGAAAAAGCACCGCCCCCATGGGGCACCAGGCCGCCATAAGTGTCAACAACGATCTTCCTGCCTGTCATACCTGTATCACTTTGTGGTCCGCCGACCACGAACTTGCCAGTCGGGTTTACGAAATATTTAGTATCGTTATCAAGGAGTTGCGGGTCAATGATCTCTTTAACAATTTTATCAATCATTTCATCCCTGGCATCATCGGTGATCTTATTTCCAGTACTGTCAAGGATCTCCTCAGTATGCTGACTGCTAACGATCACCGAGTCTACTCTTTGCGGTACACCCATCTTATATTCTACTGTGACCTGGGTCTTACCATCAGGACCAAGATATGGAAGTACTTTCTTCTTTCTAAGCTCTGATAATTTCTTAGCCATCCAGTGACTCAACATTATGGGTAGCGGCATCAGGACGTCTGTGTCCTTACATGCATAACCGATCATCATGCCCTGATCACCGGCACCTCCTATATCAACTCCCTGAGCAATGTCAGGTGACTGTTTGCCTATGGCATTCAATACACCACATGTCTTGTAATTAAAACCATATTTCTCATGTGTATATCCAATTTCTTTTAGAATATTGCGTGTCAATGAAGGAACATCAATGTAGGCCTTGGTGGTGATCTCACCGCCTACTATGACAAATCCTATACTAATAAATGTCTCACAAGCAACCCTGGCTGTAGGGTCCTGTTTAATGATCTCATCCAAAACACCATCTGATATCTGGTCGCAGACCTTATCAGGATGTCCTTCTGTAACCGATTCTGAAGTTAATAGACTGTATTCCATATTTGAAATCATATTCTGTCACCTAATTTGATATTCAGATTTCCTTGAATATTTATAATGGTATCTAAAGAAAGTAGTAATCTTACGCTGATATCATGTGGATCGGTTAAGTAATGATAGGGATCTCATCCATTCTCCTTTAGGTTCACGGCTTGTGCCCACCACCAGACGCTGGTGTTTGTTAAATTCTTCCACCATCCCTCTTACCTCCATTATCTCACCAGTAAAAACCTGTCCGGCATATGTATGTGTATATGAAAGTACATATTTGATCTCTGGATGATCTACTTTATATATAGACGGACTATCGAATGCCAGTTTGGAATCTTCGACTTTCGCCTGTATGGTCCTGTAACCTATATCTTTACCTCTCTGAAGAGGTTTAGTGATCTGGTCCCAGTCCCTTACAAATAGCAGATCGAAATAGGTATCTGCGATCATACCTCTGTTGCCCTTTCTTAATTCATGGAGTTTGAATTCATCAAAACCTATATCAGGTATGCGTTTATTATAGATCCGCTCCCACATTTCATCATCTAAATGTGTGATGCTGCTGTCCGGGTCATCCATTGCATTTGCAATAATATCCCTGGCTTTGAACCAGTAATGACCGTAAACTACAAAATCAACATCAGATCCCTGATTAGTTAGGCCGGGCAGGAATGATCCTGTGATTCCCATTTTATCCATCGGAATTCCGCCCTTAAGTAATATTTGTGTGATTTCCTCTATTCGGGTATCGCTGTGCCAGATATCCATGAGTCTTTTTGATGGGACCAGTACCTGACGTATCTCATCCCATGGTATGATATGTACATCTTTCACCCACCCGGGCCTATGAAGATGCATGTATTGATAAGCGTCATCAAAATCATATTTTTTATAATTGGAAGTCCCATCGGTTCGCTCACCCTCAGGGTCAGGGACATAGCGCAAAACGCCCCGTACACCATCCGGATGATAGTAATCAGCTGATGAGAATATCCATCCTTCTTTGGTAACTATAAAATCCCGAAGACGTACTTTTGGATGTTCTGGTGAGTTCATTGATTCTCTGGGTAAGTTTAGAGGTGACTTAAAGATTGTTATATTATCTTTGTGCCAGGTGAGGCACTATCTTATGCATGAACAAAATCCTCACTTTGGTCGGATTTTATAGAGTGTTTAATTTTATAAATTATATACTTGAACAAAATCCTCACTTCGGTTGGATTTTCTTGACTGAAGCTTCGAAGAAGCTGAAGATTAGAAAATGTGAACGGAGTGACAGCAATTCCCGCTAAAATTGTAAACGCATGCAGCTAAAGGGGCACTAGTTTTTATTTTCGTAAACATTATATATTATATTGAGAAATAAAGCGAATAATTCCAACAAATTATTAATAATCTTCGAATTCCATGGATGGAGTTTTGTATGAGTCAAAAAATAAAACTTAGAAAAAATCTGAACGCTGATGCATTATTCAGCCTTGTTCGTTCAGATTTTAAGAAAATAAAAGACCTCCGGTCAAATAACATCAAAATATCCCTATCCGATGCACTTATGTCGGGTTTTGCCATGTTTTCGCTCAAAGATCCTTCTTTGCTTGTTTTTGAAGCGAGACAACCTGAAGATACGAACTTAAAGCCGATCTACAAGATAAATAACGTACCTT
>JAIOQW010000096.1 GCA_021108405.1 Methanosarcinales archaeon | reverse complement strand
TTATCTTTTCTTCATATCCAAACGTATGAAAGGCACTCCAGACCTGATGGAATAAGCATTGTTTGAAGCGTTTTTTGATAATTTTTATCCTCAGGTTTACTTCTTTTTTAGTCTTCTCATCCTCAGGGAAGGTGACATGAGTTATCTGGTCGCCGTCGTTATAGAACCCTGCGGTCTAGCCTTCAGGTATACTGCTGATAGACTAACCCTGGCATACTGTCACCGTCCTATAATCTTCAGTTTATCTTGTAGCTGTTGTACAGCACTTATAGGTATAGTGATACTTCCACCTGTACTGTTCATCATAACCCATGTATTAAGTGATGTGGCTATAGCCAGAGCATTTTTTTCATCACTGGTGCTATCTGCTATCAATTTTGCCACTTCTTCTTTGTTATTTATTGTCACGCTATAAACAGTTTCAATAATCGTAAGATGGGAAATAAGACGTTCTTCTATTATACTATTCATAATTATACTAAATATAGTGAAGTTTATAGGAAACCAGGTTCAATGATATCATACTTACGATCATACAGGTAGAAATTGAATATAGCAGCGTATTAAAAGGAATACTTGATAGTCCACCCGAAGTAATAAAAATTAAACCCCCGATTATCGATGAAATAACAAATGTTATACCCAGAGAACCTGCTGCACCACCCACAAGCGACCATGGATATTCAGCACCTCTATGTTGAAAAAATACCGTACAAAGCGTGAAAAAGACTGCAAATATCAAAAGAACCACCGGCATAGGCAGCGATATTCCACTATCGAATAATGAGATTATCCCCAGTGCAACAATAATTATTGTAATAGACATACCTGTTACTATCAATAAAGTTTTTAGAAAATCATTTTCCAGGCTTATTCGAACAAGTCATCCCTCCGGCATATATATAATTCAACTAATATATCAATCTGAAAGTTATTAATATTCAAACGAGTATTAAAATGTATTTATTTGCATTTACAAGAACAAAATCCTCCCTTCGGTCGGATTTTCTTGAGTATATCAAGTTATACATGATATACTAAAAAAAAATCGGCTGAGAATTTATCAGCCGATAAACCCTATTAATGCATTGGAATTACATCTATGATAGAATTGCTATTTCTTTTCACTTCACGAACTTCTATCACATCATTTCTCTGGCCTTGTGGTTCCCCATATGACTGAGGTCCCAGTATCTGGGCAGACTGGACACCTGTCATGATCGCCATGACCCGCATCCTACCTTCATAATCTTTATTGATCCTTGCTCCCCAGATAACATTTGCATGATTATCCAGTTCATAAGTAAGTTCATGTGCAACCTTTTCTGCTTCGGATAACGTCAGATCAGGTCCACCTGTTATATGAACGAGACATCCGGTAGCTCCCATATAATCCACATCCAGCAGGGGATGGTTTAAGGCTGATCGTACTACTGCATCGCCTCTATCCTGGTTCCTGGCCTCACCGACCAGCATCACAGCTACACCACCGCAGCTCATGATGGTCCTTACATCAGCATAATCAAGGTTGATCAAAGACGGTTGAGTTATGGTCTCACTAATACCTTTAACTGTCTCTGCGATCAACTGATCCATTACTGAGAATGCCTGCTCGATAGGAAGATTAGGTACATAGTCCAGCAGCCTGTTATTATCCAGGACTATCACTGTATCAGCGGCTGAGCGTAATTCTTCCAGTCCCTCTTCAGCTTTTATTCCTCTTGCTCTTTCCACTCGAAACGGACTTGATACCATTCCGACCACTATAGCATCATTCTGTTTTGCGATCTCAGCTACGATCGGAGCAGTACCAGTACCGGTCCCGCCACCCATTCCTGCTGTAATAAAGACAAGGTCTGCATCACTTAATACTTCTTCCAGTGTTCCGCGTGCTAGTTCTGCGGCTCTTCGTCCAACTTCCGGATACCCGCCTGCTCCCAGACCTCTTGTTAAAGATTTGCCTACCAGGATCTTCTTATCAGCCTGGACCATTTCCAGGTGCTGTTTATCAGTATTAATAGCAATGGTCTCGGCTCCACTGACTCCTATGTTATATAACCGATTTACCGTATTATTGCCTGCTCCGCCACAGCCAACAATAACGATCTGCGGCTGTCCGAATTCTTCACTTATCTCTTCCATATGTGAGTTCTCCCTGAGGAGTTTTTCTTTGTCACTGTTTTTTAGTGCTTCTTGTATCATTTCTTGCATCTGATTATCCCCTCTTAAAATCATTTGACTTTCGATTGATTATGTCATTTATATTGTTGATGTTGTTGATGTTGTTTCCATTTGTTCCATTAGCTGTAGATTACGGAGTAATTTATCATTGCGTTGATCTATAAATTCTCTAATTGCTGTCCTGATTGCTTCACTTGCTGATGGAAAATCCCCAAAATCAACCATCAGATCGATCTTTTTTAATTGTTGCTCAGGAAGTCTTATTGTTATTCTTTGCATCTTTTTTACTCCCCATTCCAGTTACTCTTCATTTAGTCATCCGATATTTGACAATAGTATGACACATGTCTGCTATATGTCGGCTAAGTGTCAGCTAATTGTCTGCTATAAGTATGACGTGTGTATGCTATATGTCTGACATCAATTATATAAATAGTTTATGGATGAATCACACAATTTATATATTAAAAAAATATAGACAATCAAACATGCCAGAATACCATCTCAGGATAAGTGATATCCAGCCAGAGGACCGGCCAAGAGAACGGTTGATAAAATACGGCCCGTCCGGATTATCAGAGTCAGAACTTCTATCAATTATCCTTCGTACAGGCACTAAGGGTGAAAATGTAATGAATATGAGCAGCAGGATATTGTCATTATACAATATCCAGCAGTTAAGCCGTGCATCTTTAACCGGATTACAGCAGATACCGGGGATAGGTAGTGCAAAAGCCACACAGATAGTTGCACTGTTCGAACTTGCCCGCAGGTTTGAGAGTTTCTCTGAAGAAGAAAAACCTAAGATCAACAGTCCTGAAGCAGTATACCGTTATATTTATCCGAAATTACGAGAACAAAAAAAAGAGTCTTTTATTGCCCTGTACCTGGATACAAAAAACAGGCTTATTCGAGAAGAAGTGGTTTCAATAGGCAGCTTGAATGCAAACATAGTTCACCCGAGAGAAGTATTCAAGACAGCTATTGCAGAAAGTGCCGCTGCTATTATCGTAGCTCATAACCATCCCAGCGGGGACCCTGCCCCCAGCCAGAATGATATAGACATTACACGCAAGCTAATTGAGACCGGCCGCATAGTGGGTATTGATATCTATGACCATATCATAATAGGGGATGGTAAATTCCTGAGTATGAAAGAACAGAACCTGATTTAAACAAAATCCTGTATTCACACCTTAGGTGATATCATTGTCCAGTCCAACAGCATCCCATCAAGTGTCATTAAAACGATCTTATGTGTTCCGGCAGGAAGGTCATAGGGAAGATCCTCATACCCGATAAAGAGTTCATCTTTAAGATTGATCTTGGGAGGTTCTGGTTTGACTTTACCAAAAAAATATTTTTGTTTTGTTGTTAAATCTATTACAGTTACATTGCGCCATGCTTTTGCCTCCATAACATTCAGGACCATGCATTTTCGTTTGATCTTCTTGATCTCATCAGGTTTTTCACAATACATAAATATCACTTGAAAATTTCAATATTGATTGATTACATAACAAATATATTAAAGTATCTCTTCTATCATATCCCAATCATGCTCATATATATGAGCACTGATGCTAACCGTAGTGATTGTGCCTGCCTTAACACCTATTTCACTGGCAACATATTCCAGCAGTCCTGATAGCCCGTAAAGATTTGCCGGATAGGCACCTGCAAAATCATGACTCCGAAAAAGAGTCGTAAGATTTACTTTTCCATCTCTAATTTTGAAATCATCAATGATCATGCACGGCACTTCATCTACATAAGTATCCACAGTAGGTATCCAGGTAACTGCTGTAGCCCTGCGAGTAGCTGAATTGTCTTTAAGTTTCTTGATCACATATTCAATCTGGTCTATCTGGTCGTTCCAATTACGCAGACGCTGTCCATAAGTATATTCAAAATCAGCTACATTCTCACCAGTGATCAACTGCTTGGCATATTCCTCAAGCCGCTGTTCATTCCAGGATATGTCCTTTGGGATCATATCAGTAAAAGGATCGCGTATGACTATCATCAAGTTTAAGAATTCCTTTATCTTACTGCCTCTTTCATCCTTAACTTCATGGCCGTGGCCCCATATCAAATTAAGACCCCGGTACCATGCATCAGTAATAGTATTAGCTCGAATTATCCTGCCTATGTTTAAAGTCATATTTGTTTAATCCAACTCAAAGTAGTTAAATATAATGATATTCATAAAAAGTCTTAGATTGTGATTCTTATGGAGACGGAGTTTATTAAAAAGCATCCTGCATCTGAGACATTTATTATAAAAAGGCATTCTTTCTTTGACAAAGACGTTAATCTGACGGGAAATGTCATAGTGGGTGCCGGATCGGATTTCTGGGGAGATCTAATTGTCGAAGGTGATGTTGAACTGGGTAAAGGATCTATAGTAAAAGGCAATATAACAGCTAAGAATGCTATTATTGGTTCTAACTGCAATATCGGCGGCAATGTTAAGGTTACCGGCAATCTTGTGTTGCTGGATGGAAGTGATATTGCCGGGCTAGCTAAAGCAGAGGGTAATATGACAATAAGGCCTCATGTTGTTGCCAGGGCAACCGAATGTGCAGGAGATATTGAGATAATGGGCAAAACAGATATTAAAAGTATCCGCTCAGGTCGTAAGGTCATTGCCAGAAGAAGTTGAAATTCTTCTTTTTTTAATTGCCTGGGAGAAGTCATTGGCCCTTTTCTTTGCTATAGCATAAGTGAACATGAAATCTTCATTTAATACTATAGCAGCGTCTTTTAATAATTCTATGGGAAATGTATCTCTGGATAGGTGTGTCAATACATAGGCTGATGTTATGCCAGCCTGGCTAAACTCATCAATATCAGGAAATATTTTTGAAGTTTTATGAAAAGCTGATAACCATGGTTTCTTAAATGCCTGGGTAGGAATATAATTTCCAACTCCCATCTGTTGAATTGCATTAACCTGAACGAGTTCATCACGTACTCGATTGAATTTTTCTTTATCCCAATCTTCCATTGGACTAATTGAGGTTTCATATTCTTTCCAAATTGATGTTAATACCTCTAATAAGAGGTCCTTTTTTTCTTCCAGTTTAATAATGTGGAAATCTGCTTTAAATTTTGGTGCAGTTTGTAGATATTGAATGTAAAGTTCTTTGAGTTTCTGCGAACAATCACCAGGGATCTCGTCTATAGTCTCAAGTATTTGATGTTCCCTATCACTCAGTTTTACTACGATCCATTTAACCATGTTGCCCTTTTATTGGTATTGTTATTATTTATGTTAATTGGTTATTCTTAATTTTAAAAGATGGGGGAATGATAAGTATTTAACATTCACCCGGCAGACCGCTTCATTTCCATAATCCTCATACTAATACCGCTAACCACGAAAACCAGCAAAAGAGCAATTACTACATAAACCGAAAGATACGGGACAACCACATATATCAGATATGCAAATAAAAAGATCATACCAAGCAGCACAGAAACTCCTATCGGGTCTCTTCTAACAGGTTCTCCCGGATACTGCCGCAGTCGCTCATCAAGTATGTCCTCGGCAGTCTGTCCTACTGTAGATGTACCCTGGGCTATATTCAACACAAAAAGGCAGATCTTATCTGTCATAATACCAAGTGCTTCTGCCGGATTCTTACTGAACCATGCTGCAAAGTTCTTAACATCGATCACTACATCAGCAGTCCACTGAGCACCTCTTGCAAGCGGGTTGTTTATAAACCATGCAAAAAGCACACCACCCTTGCGGTATAACCAGTCGGTATCAAGACTGATGGTATTTTCCGGGTGAAGTTTCTTTTTCAATAATAAAAACCCGAAATAGGTGAACAGTAGCAGTTGAAGTGACCCTATAACGTGTGCAGGTGCATAAGGTGCATAATCAGCAACAGCTTCTGGATACGGCAAAATATTGTACAGCAGTGACGGATACACACCTAAAAGGATGCATAAAAATGCAGCAATACCCATACCTATTAACATATTCTTAGGCGGGTCCTTAGCTTTTATACCTGCATCCTTACCAAAGAAAGCAAAATACGGAAGTTTAAGTCCGACAGATAAGAATGTTCCGACCGCAGCAGCTTCCAGCATTAAGAATATGGGTGCATTATTAGCCATTTCCGCAGCATGTATGATTATGGATTTACTGGTAAATCCGTTAAAGAGCGGCACACCTGATATCGAGAAAGCCGCGATCATATAGAAGATCATTGTAAGGGGCATAACCTTATAGAGCCCACCCATTTCTGTAAGTTTGGTCTTACCAGTCATATAAATGATAGCACCGGCACTCATGAATAGCAGGCCTTTGTAGAGAATATGACAAAAAGCATGTGCGGCCGTACCGTCAATTGCTATCTCACTTACCAGTACCATAGTAGTACTTGCAGCTATACCTATGCCACATACCATGTAGCCTACCTGGCTCACTATATGGTAAGCAAGCAGCCTTCTTATATTATTTTCAAGGATCGCATAAATAACGCCGTATAGTGCCATGATCGCTCCCAGCCACATAAGGATGGGAATACCATCTATACTAAAATCTGCAAAACCTCTCGCAAGTACATATACAGCAGTCTTTGTGGTAAATGCGGTCATAAAGACCGCACCTGTGATAGTTGCTTCAGGATATGCATCAGGCAACCATGCATGAAGTGGTGGTACTGCAGCATTGATAATAAAACCCAACAGTATTAATATCGTGGCAGGAGACGTATAATTAAATGCATTTGTGGTAAATGGAATTACACCATCAACAAGCCCACCCGGTTCCTGCATATATAGAATGATACCACCCAGCAGCAGTACACCTCCAACAACATGAACCAGGATATACCTGAAACCCGCATCAACAGATGCCTTGGTACGGCGGTACCAGATCAGGACAACCGATGCCCATGCCATAACTTCCCAGAAAATGAAGACACTGAGCATGTCGCCTGCAAATACCACTCCAAGTGCACTGCCTATGTATAAAAAGGCAGCAACATGTTCCCCTGCCTCCTTTGTACGAAGTGCATAGAATGTCATAGCAAGAGCTGCGATCACAAATACATATGCAAAGCATTTGCTCAGTAGATCAACCCTTCCGAAGATCAGTTTATATTCTAAAAACGGTACAATCCAGTCAGTACCTTGCTGCATAAAATAGACATTAACTATAGCTAATAACGGTATCAACAACATGTATGCTTGCCGCATCCGTCCTTTAAAGAGCGGAATGAGGAGTGCTCCGACAATGAATATCGCAGCAGGAGGCACAGTAAAGATATCACCGCTCATAATAATCCTCCTCCTTCATAACAACATTATGTCCATAGGCCTTTGCACCTAGACCAAGCAGTGCACATATTACCAGTCCGAATATGGCATAAAAAATAGGAATTGATTCGAATATGAAGGGCTCATGTTCTACATGCCCGGCATGTTCTATATCCTGCGCATCATGTTCAGTATGATCTTCATGTTCAGGCGATGGTGCGAATTGAACAACTAATCCGAGAAGGCAGACAATTACAAGGCTTGCATATAGCATATAGGTTAATTTTTTCACAGTCGCCGGATTTTCCAGCCATCTTTCCAGGAACCACATGTTAGATACCTCCTCCCGTTACATTGGCAACTGCGATATTAACAATATCAAGGAACAACCCGGGTGCATCCGGCCATATTCCAATGATTATCGATATGATCGCTGTCAAAACCAATGGTATTAGCATGGTAAGCGGTGCTTCTTTGTATTTTAGTTCTTTATCAGGTTTCTTAAAAAATGCAACATATATAACAGGGAAGAAGTATGCAGCATTCAATACAGCACTAATAAGCAGTACTCCGATCAAGATCATATTTTCCAGCTCGGCCGCACCGAGCAATAAATACCATTTGGTGATATATCCCCCCACAGGCGGCATTCCTATCATACCAAGTGCACCAACAGTAAATGCAAGCATGGTGATCGGCATCTGTCTGGCAATACCGTTCATATCACTGATGTTCTCTTTCTTTGCAGTTACTATCAGGGCCCCGGCACACATGAAGAGTGTGATCTTCATAAACGCATGGTATGGGATATGCAGCATACCGCCTGTAATGCCGTGCTGTGTTATCAGCACTGCGCCAAGAACAACATAGGATAACTGGCTTACTGTAGAATATGCAAGCCTTTTCTTGAGGTTATTCTGTGTCATTGCAAAGATCGAAGCAAGAATGATAGTGATCGAGACAAAATATGCCATATTGAGCCACAGACCGCTCGTTTCCATGAGGTCCACTCCAAACACATAGAGAATAATCCGAATTGCGGTGAATACACCTGCTTTCACCACAGCAACTGCATGCAACAGGGCACTTACCGGAGTCGGGGCGACCATTGCAGCAGGCAGCCATGCATGAAGTGGCATGAAGGCAGCCTTTGCACATCCGATCATGAATGCGATGAATAGTATAATGAGTGTTGTTCTCTCTAATGTTTCCAGTCCTGCAATACCATTGAACGAGAACTCGGTCGTGCCTGTAGCATTATAGACCACTACTATCGCAAACAACAAAGATACTCCTGCTATCATTAGATAAGTCAGGTACTTTCTACCCGAACTAATAGCCTCTGCTGTTTCCGTATGTGCAACAAGGGGGTATGTCGATATTGTAAGCAATTCATAGAATAAAAAGAGCGTGATCAGGTTAGCTGAGAATGCGATCCCTATTGCAGATGAGAGCGCTATTGCAAAGCAGAAATAATACCGTGTTTGCGCATGCTCTTTAAGTGTACGCATATATCCTATTGAATACGATGTCACAAATATCCACAAGAACGATGAGGTGATCGCAAATAGTATTCCGAATGCATCGACCTTAAATGCAATTGGTAGATTCGGTAGCATCTTGACTACTGTATAGGTAATTACCTTACCGTCAAGTATCAGCGGCAACATTGAGATCACCAGGGAAAACTTGGTGAATGCGGCAACAAATGTCCAGCCTTCCCTGATATTCGGGTATTTGCCAAATGCGAGGATCAGCACTGATGCCACCATCGAAACAAGCACTGCAAGTGCCGGTACCATTGAATTAACTGTTTCTGTAACCATTTATATCACCTCACGGCCCTACTCCTGATCCAATCAATGCTTCTGATAGCGGTTCAAGTATATAATGCAGCGGGTAATAGGCAAACAATCCGAAGAATATACACAGCGCGGCAAGTATTACCATTGGTATCAGCATGGAGACCGGTGCTTCATCCTGTTTGATATGCTCTACCTCGTGCGGGTGTCCGAACCAGATATTATCAAATACCCGCCAGAAATATACAATATTAAGAAGACTTGATAACAGAATAACTATCACGAATATCCACATTCCTTCTTCTAACGAGCCAAGTGCAAGGTAATATTTACTTGTGAATCCTACTGTACCTGGTATGCCTATCATTGATAAGCCTGCTATTAGGAATACTAATGTCGTTACAGGCATCTTCTTGCCAAGTCCCTTGAATTGATAAATATTTCTGATACCGGTCTTGTAAAAGATAGCACCTGCCACTAAAAAGAGAGCACATTTCATGAATGCATGGTTTAAAATATGCAATAATCCACCTTGCATGCCTATCAAATTAGCAAGTCCGATGCCAAGTAGGATATATCCTATCTGACTGATACTTGAATATGCAAGCATACGCTTGATATCGCTCTGGGCTATTGCAAGCACTGATCCTATAATAATTGCCAGCGCTGCAGCCCAGGTGAGAATTTCTGCCATTCTTGTTATATCAAATACAAAAGCAGGTGTGAAGACACAGAACATAAACCTGATCAATGCATAGACCCCTACTTTTGTCATCAGTCCTGCTATCAGCGCACTGGCAGTGGACGGCGCATGGGTATATGCATCTGGCAGCCATGCATGCAGCGGGAACAGACCTACCTTAATGCTAAAACCTACCATAAAGAACGCAAGTGCAGCGAGCACTACCTTATTATTATTATTATATAAGTCCGGCAAAAGATTCTGCATATCAGCCATATTCAGGGAACCTGTGACAGCATAGAGGTATCCTATCCCGAGCAATATGAATGAAGCTGCGACCGTTCCCATGATCAAATAGTTGAAACTTGCCACGACACCGTCTCCACGGTCGCCCATTGCGATAAGGGCATAGGCCGATAGCGATGATATTTCAAGAAATACATAGAAGTTGAAGATATCACCGGTGATCGTCATGCCCATAAGCCCGGTTATCAGCAACAGGAATACGGAATAGAACGGGATTATTTTATTTGGAAGTTCCTTGGTAATGCTTTCTTTGGAATAGATCCCTACCATCAACCCGATAAATGCAATAATCAGACAAACAAAACCGTTAAGCAGATCAATCACATATTCAATACCAACAGGTGGCTTCCAGCCACCGAGTTCATAATGTATTGTACCTGTGGTAATTACCGTATAAAGGTTACTGGATGCCATAAGAAGCACAACAAACATGATCGCCATTACCCAATACCAGCATAATTTACGGTCGATCCAACCTACTATTGGCATTAAAAAACCAGCTATCAAGGGAGTCACAACTGTAAGTAATGGGATATGAACCATGATCATATCAAATCCGCTCATTGTTCACCCTCCTGTTTTTGCCTTGCATGTTCAGAGAACTCAGGCGCAAGTTGCTTCCTATAAGCAAGGATCACATCTTCTTCGATTGAACCATACACCTGGTATATCTTAATAATAAGTGCGAGTGCTACTGCTGTTGTACTTACAGAAACAACGATCGCAGTAAGTATCAGTACATGTGGCAGCGGGTTTACATAAATCACTTCATGTGCTGCATGCGCACCATCATGACCATGCATAAGGATAGGGGCAGTACCGCCTTCGACCTCTGCAAGTGAGATATAAAATAAAAAGATCGCTGTCTGGAATATATTTGCTCCGATCACTTTTTTGATCAGGTTCTTCTTAGCGATCATTGCATAGAAACCGATCATCATCAGGGTTACATATATCCAGTAATTATATTCGGCAGCGATGAACTCAAAAATTTCACTCATTGTTCTTCCTCCTCTGATAATTGAAGTTCATCCTCTTCTGAAGGAGATATATCAAAAAAGAGCGAGATCATAATTACAAGCACTGTTATACCGATCCCTATTTCGACTACATCGATAAGGATCTTAGAAACATTTGCAGGATCAAGCGAAAGGAGCGGAACTACATTGTACTGAAGGAACATTCCTCCGAATACCATACACAATAAACCGGTTCCTGCATATATTGAAAGCCCTGTACTGGAAAGGATCCTGCTAAGCTTATTAGACATCCTTTGTTTTCCTTCTTTAATTCCATAGATCATGGTAAAGAGAATTATACCTGCCCCGAAGATAACGCCTCCCTGGAAACCGCCGCCAGGTCCACTCGCTCCATGCATTATGACATACAGTGCAAATATCTCAATAAACGGCACCATTATCCTCACAACTGTGCGGATGACCACGCTTTCCTGTATCCCGCTCATATCTCACGCCTCCGCAAAAGCAAAAGAACAGCCATTCCTGCAGTAAAGATCACAGCAGTTTCACCAAGTGTATCATAACCTCGATAATTGGCAAGCACCGCAGTTACTATATTTCCCACACCTGATTCTGTTTCGGAATTATTAATATAATACTCTACTATCGGATGCTGGTTTGACGGCGAGTTCGGGTCACCGAAGGCGGGTAGATCCTGTCCTGCATATATAAGCATCCCGCCTGCCAGTATAACAGCAAGTAGTGCAGCGATCTTCAATCTTCACTCCTCCCTTCGGTTCTGGCGAGTGTTGCAATAAAAAGCACTGTAGTAATACCGGCTCCAACGGCAGCTTCAGTAAATCCAACATCGACCGACTGCATTTCTACCCAAACTATAGCCATGACCAGGCTGTATGCTGATAAGATAATCACTGCTGAAAGCAGGTCTTTTATTGAGATAGCAGCTATAGCACAAACTACAAGAAATAGTAGCATAGTAAAATCAAGGATCCATATCATCCTGTTTCACCTCCATTGGTAACTTCATCTGTTTCCATGTCATTCATCCATTGGGTTTCATCGGTTTTCTTCCATGGTTGCAGTCCGACATCATGTGCAGCCTTTGCAATAGCATGGGTCGAGGTCGGATTTGCCAGTAGAATGAATAGGATTAACAAAATGATCTTTATACTGATAAACAAAGCATGCACAAGATCACCTTTGAATATTCCTTCATATCCGATCATGTATATGATCAATGCCAATAGCATCAACCCTTCACCGAGTGTATCACACTTACCGGTTGCATGCATCCTTGAATAGAAATCAGGGAAACGTACAAATCCGATTGTACCAGCTACTGTAAAGAATAGACCTATCAATAGAAGCAGGATCACTATTGAGATTATAATTGTGTCAAACATGATTTTTCTCCTCCAATTTTTTAATACCTCGTCGCTGCTATTGTCATTATGAAATTAAGAATGGCATAGACCAGTGCGATATCAAAAAAATCCTGTCTTTGATAGATAAAACCGATAAGTACTAACAATACAATCGTTTTAGTACCTATCACATTCACTGCAATGATCCTGTTGAATATTCCAGGACCTTCGATACCTCTATATAATGATACAAAAGAAGCTATAACTATTATCACAGCAACAAATAAGAAAAAATCCGGCATATGTATTAATCCGGTCATGTTACATCCTCCATAAATATATGAGCGACTTTTCTTTCCATCGTCCCTTCAAGAAGATCTTCTGCCGGCTCTTTTGCAATAGCATGTACATAAAATACGTCATCAATTATATCAACAGTTACTGTGCCTGGTGTAAGTGTTATCGAGTTAGCAAGCGCGGTACGTGCAACATCGCTCTTCAGTTTGGTTTTAAAAGTGAAAATATGCGGATCTATCGGCATACTGGGAGAAAGGGCCCGTCTTGCTACATCAATATTTGCTATTACTATCTGGTAGGTGAGCCATGGTAGATAAGCAATGAACCTGGTAGTCTTTGTCAGCCCGTGATTTTGTGTGCCGGTAAATAAAAGGTCATGAGATGCATAGGCTACAATAGCACAGCAAACGATACCTGACCCGACATGAAGAATGTCAAAGTGTGCGGAAAGTAATATCCAAAAAGTAAATAGAATCAAAAAAGTAATGAAAATATATTTAATATTCATGTAAGATCACCTTTGCCTCCACATTCACTGTCAATAATATTTATAAATTTTGGTAGTGTCCTGAAATTCGTGACCTTTATATATCAGTCTGGCAGTATAAACCAACTTCATGTCTAAAACGGATTTTGACAATATAGTATGTTTAAATGCCAATTGTCCTGACTATTTACTGAAAAACAACCCCCGCATCATCAAGAAAGGGTTTAATGCCAGAGGTATCCGCATGTTCAAATGCACGACATGTGGAATGAGATTCCCGCAAACTAAAGGTACTATATTATATAGAAGGCACATTACTGAGGAGGAGATATTGGTAATATGCCAGCTTCTGGCTTATGGTAATGGGGTTCGTGGTATTGAGCGGATCATGTATCTACACAGGGATACAGTATCAGGAGTCATTAATGATATTATGGATCATGCAGAAGCAATAACTGATATGCTGATAACCAGCGTGGGATTGACACAGATTGAAGTCGATTATATGTGGTTGTTTATAAAAAAATTAAAACGAAACACGAATAATGAGATAATTGATCGATGATTAGATCATCTATAGAACAAAATCCTCGCTAGCGTTCGGATTTTATTTACTGAGGCTCTTAAAAGAGCCGAAGATTAGAAAATGTGAACGGAGTGAACATTTTCAATACATCAAGTATATACTATGAATAATAACTATATATAAAACCCAAAGATTTAATAAGCCTGAATACTTACGATAAAAGAGATTCAAACTCATATATGGAAGGTATATAACAATGACACAATTGAAAAAGGTTTCAAAGAGGGACACTAAACCTGAGCGGGTTGCAGCTTTGGAAGTACATATAGGAAATATCTATGCTCAATACAGACATCTGCTCCCGACAGATTACCGATGGGAAGATGAACACTCACGCTGGAATGAGCTGGTCTATTGCATATTTGCAGAACTTACTGAACATTCATATATGGATGCACGTTCGCTCTCTGACGATATTTTTAATCTGAACTTACTTGAGCAGGATGATTTAGCTGATATCCAGATAATGGAGAACGGTATGGCTGATCCGAACAATCCACGTATCAAGACTATCTCGGAAATCCTATCAATAAATGGTATAGATCAATCTGATATTGATAAAACACTTTCAGCTATTTGCAAGGTTGCCCAGGCTATTAAAGAGAACTATGATGGCAAGATACAAAAATTCCTCCGTAAATACGGTGAAGAAATTGTCACTGAATTTGATTCACATATTTCCTTTAGTGATGTTGATAAAGGTACTCAGTCAAGGATTCTGGTAAAATGGATCCAGAATACGCTGGCTATGCCACTTGCGTTCTCGAATATCCATACTGTCAAGTTCTGCAAGAAAGAAGGCGTGAATTATATTGAACTGGCTGAAGCGGCAGATAATATCGGGCTTAATGGTGCTGTTTTGGATGACTTAATTGAGATGTACATGGTAGATGTCGAAGGAAGATAGTAATTACAATATATGCACAGCCGAAGCTTTAAATGAAGCATACACAACACTTCCAACCTCCAGATGAAGGTCTTCCATTGAACGGCGGCTAATTATCACAGTGAGTGGATATCCACAGTCGATCTGGACCCTAATAAGCGTACCATAAGGAGATAATCTGGTAACTGTACCTTCTATCAGGTTTCTTGCACTTGTTTGTACTGGGGTCTGTGATAATATGA
Source organism: Methanosarcinales archaeon (assembly GCA_021108405.1). Classification (GTDB taxonomy): domain Archaea; phylum Halobacteriota; class Methanosarcinia; order Methanosarcinales; family Methanocomedenaceae; genus Methanomarinus. Next base: position 2,696 of record JAIOQW010000096.1, on the reverse strand, counting down.
TATCTTCAGGTCTCAGGCAAACACGCACAGTCTTTTGCATGTTGTATGTATCAATGACATACAAAGTACTACCATTTATATTTACAGCAGTAATACCTTCTTCTGATGAAGTTACCGTACCTTCGAGGATGTTCTCCATACCCACAAAGGCTGCTACCTCTTCATTCACAGGCTGGTAGAATATCTCTGAAGGAGTACCTACCTGGATCATACGTCCATTCATCATGATCCCTACACGGTCCCCAAGCATTGCAGCTTCAGTCTGGTCATGCGTGACATATATGGTGGTTACATCGAATGTACTGATGATCCTGTGTATCTCATCTCGAAGTACCTCTTTTGTTTGTTCGTCAAGTGCACTGAGCGGTTCATCAAGCAACAGCACTTCAGGCTGTATCACAAGCGCTCTGGCAAGTGTTACACGCTGACGCTCACCGCCGCTTAGAGTATCAGGCTTACGTTGTTCAAATCCTTCCAGTTTGGATATTGATATTAATTCCCTGACCCTTTGGTCAGCTTGTTCACTGCTGATATTACGGTATTTTAATCCGAACCTGATATTCTCTTCAACTGTAAGATGCGGAAATAGTGTATAGTCCTGGAACCCGAACCCAATATTACGCTTCTCAGGTACAAGGTCGGTGACATCTTTATCACCTATCATAATGCTGCCTGTGATAGTGTGAAATCCGGCAATAGCTTCAAGCAGGATGGTCTTTCCCGCACCGGTCGGGCCCAGTAGTACAAAGAATTCCCCGCTGTTAATAATAGCATTGATATTAATTAATTCGAACTTACCCAGTGTACATGAGACTTCATTAAGAGTTATCTGACTCATTTTTGCCTCCCTGATAGATATCGCAATATAGCAAATAAGGATAAGCACACAAGCAGTAATAGTGCTGCTATAGCGCTTGAGCGTTCCAGTCCGTACTGGAGGAACTGATCTGCTATTAATACCGGTGCTGTCATGGCTATATTGGGTTCCATGGAAAGGATATCCCAGTATGATACAAAATATGCCAGGATATATACTGCACCGAATTCACTTATCGAACGTGCCCAGGTAAGTATCATACCAGTTATAATACCACGTCTGGCAAGCGGGAGTGATATGCGCCTGAATACCTCGAACTGGCTGGCACCCAACGTACGTGCTGCATACTCCATACGCTGGTTCACAGACTCAAAGCCTTCACGGGCAGAATTTACCATAAAAGGTGAGGAAACAAAGAGCATAGCCAGGATCACACCGCTAAGAGTTCCAAAAAAACGAAAATCGAAATTATCATAGAACAGCTCGCCTATCATCTGCTGTCTTCCGAATACCATTAACAGCCCTATTCCGGCAACCGTATGTGGGACTGCCAGCGGAAGATCAACTATGGCTTCTACTAATGACTTGCCCTTAAAATTCTTACGGGCAAGTACATAAGCCAGTGGTGTACCCAGAATACAGGCAACAACGGCTGTTAGTAATGATGCATAGATACTAAGCCAGATAGCATCTCTTACATCAGGCATAGCCAGAGTATCTGCCAGCGTAGGGAGATCATGTGAAAATATGATCTTTGCCAGTGGCAGTATTATAAATACCAGCAGAATGAACCCTATTATTGAAAAAATGATAAATGTCTTTTCAGTTCTTATTCTCATATTCCTTCAACATATAGGATTAAAACTATAAAATGCACAGGGGTGCATAGAGAAGAAAGAACTCCATGAACCCATATGATTAAATTCAGTAACAGTCTATATAGTCTATTTAATCAATTTAATTCTTCTACCAGTGGTTTGATATTCTCAGGTACCAGGTCAATATCATTGGTCTTGGCAGGTACAATAGACGGCTGACCATTTTTCTCCATGATCTGTTGACCTGAACTTCCGAGAATGAACTCGACAAACTCTTGTGCTATTTCCGGGTGCTCTGCGTTAGTAGGAATGGTAATTCCATATACAATAGGAGCTCCGTGTTTAACTGTACCGTCACTAAGTGGACATGTACCATTATAATAGAAGTCCTTATGTTCAATTTCCGAAAGAGATAACTCCGGCGGTAGTTCGATAAACCTATAGTCGTGCTGTACTGCTATTGAACGGTAGATGAATACGTAATCAAGTTCTCCGGCGTCCAGCAATGCAAGCAGGTCGGTCTCAGTAGAGCGTATATTCGTGGGTGGAGTGTTTTTTATCAGTTTCTCTTCAATGGAAGGGTCATTATAGAATTGACACGAGAGGTTGTATACGATCACTGCCCGGTATCCACAAGGGTCATCATTTGGTTCTGAGTGAGCCACTTCCACACCGTCCCTGGTAAGGATCTCCTGCCAGTTATCAGTGGTGATCTCATCTGCATAGACACTGGTATTCGTGAATATTATTACCATCTTGTTCCTTGCAAAAGCAGCGTACCAGTTAGCATATTCAGGGAACATAAGAGTCTCAATTCCTGCATAGTCAGCTACTGCGACCACATCGGCAATCCGCCCAAGGTCAGTTACTTTTCGCATTGTTGCACGGCTGCCTTTTGGCTCTCGCAGGATGTCGACATCAGGATGAGCAGCTTCAAAAGCCTGTTCTGCTTCATCCAAAGGCATTGATAAACTGCCTGCATGGAATATTGTTAATGTAGTTTTGGATGCATCTTTTTCGGATGCTTTATCAGTTGCATCATCAGTTGCTACATCAGTTGC
>JAIOQW010000164.1 GCA_021108405.1 Methanosarcinales archaeon | reverse complement strand
TCGGGTTGGATTTGCACCAACTGGCGATTATGAACTTTGCTCGGCACTCCTGTGTTCTCTGTGCTCTCTGTGGCAGATAGTTACAAAAAAAGATACAGTTCAGTATATCATAATTCAGCTCATTCTTTTTCCCCGCAAAATGATTATATGAACTATTACAGCTGTAATGATAATTAGTAGTACATCAAAAGGATTAAGAAATGCGCTTTGATTAGGAGATTTATCTTCCTTCTCTTCGTGATGTTCCACACGGGACTCTTCACCTGGTGATGAATCAAGTGTTGGTGATGAATCAGGCGTTGGTGATGAATCAGGCGTTGGTGATGAATCAGGTGTCGGTGTTGTAAAAGAGTAAACTGCAATTCCTGTGGAAATTGTCTGCTCTACATCATCTTCTGCTTCACCACTGGTAAATTGTGCGCCCAATTTTTGACTGTTTTCATCAATGTTAAAATCAATAAGTAAGCCAAGGTTCCATTTCATTCCTTCGGTAAGTGTTATATCCACAGCAGCAAAATTATTTGCATTTACATAACTAAATCCTTTTAATCCTAAAACGCGAGCAGCAATGTAATCATAATTACTTGTATCATCATCTGAAGGATCACCATAGCAATGTGCCAGTGTTTTATCCAGTCGGGTACTATTTTGCAGATATTCCCATTTGGCTATATTATTGATCCAGCTATACGGATCATTATCATTTACTGTTCGTGTGAAAAAATCTACATGATAGTAGTCAGGGCTGGCGCTAGACCCTTTAAAGGAACTCATGAAGCTCTCCCACATATAATAGTCATTTTCACAATGATCTGCATAATATCTTACACCATTAGTTATTGTTTTTTGATCATTCATATGAACATGATCATTTATTGCAGTTAAACGCCGGTTAAAATCATCTATACTACTTTGTCCATAATAACCCGGATCAACTTCATCCCAGAAGAAACCGTCAACATAATCATGACTGTTAATAAAATCCTTTAAATTTTGTTCCCAGTTATTTTTATCAGAAGCACTTGCATATGTACTTCCTAATGCCTTATAGAAATAAACATCAACATTAGCACTTTGAATCTGTTGAATTTCACCCTGGTTATCATCTGCAATGATAACGAGTGTTAAACCTGAGTTTGCCCAGTCCATACTCGAGCAGTTAAGCCACCCGTAATAGGCAATAAATTTTACTGTGTCCGAATCTGCACTGGTAGACGGTACAAATATAATCAGCAATGATAAAAAAATGACTATCCATGTCAAATGGTTTTTATTATTTGTTTTCTTAAATTCCCAAATGGCCGGCTGATCTTTATACCTGGAATGATTTACTTTATTCATTATTTATTTTCCCCCTTTATAATAATCCGGAGTGCACCCCTGATACCGAATAATTAGTTAAGCAACGCTATATAAACTTAACGCTAATGGTCATGCTCTATTGCTTCATTTTCTTACCATTTCATCAATTGCATCCATATTCACATGATCCAAAAAGTGCTCAGCCAATTGATGATAAGGATCCTGGTAAATAACCTTGTTTTTGACTGTACTATATGAAAACCCGCGTCTGGTATATAGATAGTCTAAAAAAGCATCTCTCAGGTTTTCATTCTCAAATAGTCCATGGAGGTATGTTCCCCATATCAATCCTGTCCTGTCCATACATCCGTCATCATCAAATGCGTGTGCACCCCCATCCATGTTTGTTGATCCCATATGTATCTCATAACCTGATACCTGCTGTCCTGTAATTCCCCCTAGAATAGGACCTGTGCCAGTCACAGTTTTTTTAACCTGTACTGTCTGTTTTTCATATTTACTAAATTCCGTAGAAATATTAAGAAGACCCAGCCCACTGATACAGGCAGCATTCCCGTCACTTCCTTCTATACCGCTATCGGTAATAGTCTTGCCAAGCATCTGGTACCCTCCACAGATGCCGATAATAGGAACCTTTACTTTTGCCAGTTCATGTATCTTACTATCCATACCATGCTTTTTCAACATCTTAAGATCATCTATGGTATTCTTGGTACCAGGAATGATCAAAGCATCAGGATGACCGGGGTCACTGCCTAATTCCACATATCGAATATTTGCATAGGGTTCCAGAGGTTCAAAATCAGTAAAATTTGATATTCTGGGCAGTCTTAATACAACAATATCTATCTGGCTGTTATGATTGTCGGATCTTTTTATCTTATCATCAATAGAAACAGAATCTTCCGAGGGGATGTTAATTTCAGTATATGGAATAACACCAAGTATCGGCACTTTTGTCATATCTTCAAGCTGACGCAGTCCAGGTTCAAGTATGGCTATATCTCCCCTGAACTTGTTGATAATAATACCCTTGACCATAGACCTGATATCATCAGGCAGCAGTTCAAGTGTACCGTAGATACTGGCAAAAACCCCGCCACGTTCAATATCTCCGACCAGTATGATAGGAGGACGAACCAGTCTGGCTGTTCCTATATTTACTATATCCCTGTGATACAGATTGATCTCTGCAGCACCTCCTGCTCCTTCTATCACAATAATCTCATACTGCTCTGCTAACCGGTTATAGCTTTTCCTGACTACATTGTTCATTGTTTCTATAGAATCATAATAATCACCGGCTGTGCGGTCAGCATATGGTTTACCCATAACGATCACCTGTGACTGGCGGTCTCCCTTTGGTTTTAATAAAACGGGGTTCATATCTGCAGTAGGCTCTACTCCACAGGCTCTGGCCTGGATGGCCTGGGCAATACCGATCTCATCACCGTCATCTGTTATCCATGAGTTAAGACTCATATTCTGGGCCTTAAAAGGAGCAGTATTATACCCCTCCTGTGCAAAAATGCGACATAATGCAGTTACTATTATACTCTTGCCTACATGGGAACCGGTACCCAGTACCATTAACGGTCTTGCAGTATTATTCATTACCACTTCTCCTGTTGTTTGGAATATCTTGCCCTGTATAGGATACATATTGCAGACAGACCGACAATTAGTATGGCTGCGGAGCTGGTACTGGTAATAACAGAGCCTTTAGCTAATGCCCACTCAATAGAATATGGTGTCATACCACAATCCAGTACCCATGAGAAACCCTTATCAAAGAGAAGTTCTGCTTGAATGAAGAATATATTATGACTTAACGGGTACAGCAGCGCGACTCCTCCGCTGAACATATCAAGTATTATATGTGATGCAACATATACGAAACCTACTCTTGCTGCAAATTTCACACGGGGATCTGTGATTATTATAGATGCAATGATGAATATTAATGGAATGAATATATTATGCAGTAGCATTCTGTGCATAAAGAAAAAATGATCCAGGTCAGGCATCAGTGCAAGAGGTAGTAGAAATATCATATATTTCATTTTTTCACTGGTTTTTTCACTGTAAGTAACTACAAACATAGCTAATAGGGGTAAAAGAATATGAAAAGCACAATCAGCCATTTAATGAACATATTTCACGATGAACATAAATATATGTTTGCATGGAATTGACCTGTTAGATCAACTGTTGCAGTACTACCCTGGCAAGTGCAGCGCTTTTTTTTGGTGAAGTCATCATAGTATCTGCTGTAATTACTGCAAAATCCATATTCTTTATATTGGACTTCATTTCCATATCCTGCTCATCTATGATAAATATATCAAGCAAATCACCATAACATTGGGCTACACCCCAGGATGACACTTCATATCCACAGGCATTCATCAATTTTGCTGCAGGTCCGCTTACAGGTTCATATCCGATGATCGGGCTTATAGCTACTACATGCTTTGAGAGGATCAGCTCTCGCATACCTTTTACAGCAAGGATCGGACCTATACTGGTAATGGGATTACTGGGTCCGATTATGATATTGGATTCACGCTTGATAGCTTTTTTAACTGCCTCTGGCACAGATGCGGTCTGTGCTCCCTGGTACTCTACGCCCAGTACATCAGGTTTCCCTGCCTTTTCTACCCAGAATTCCTGGAAATGGATTGTACCTTCGCGCACAGTGATCATAGATGAGACAGGTTCATCGCACATGGGTAATATATTAGCTTTAGCACCCAACATGCTGGCAGTCTTGCTCACAGCTTCGCTAAGAGATGCACCTTGCCTGATAAACCCGGAACGTATAATATGTGTGGCACGGTCCTGGTCTCCTAATTGTAATATCTCATTGTGTCCTGCCATTCTAAGGGCTTTATGGGTATTGAAGGTATCTTGTTTGATACCCCACCATTTACCAGTATCAAGCATACCTGCAAATAGATAAATGACTGTATCAATATCAGGGCATATTAGATTACCTGACATCCACAGGTCTTCTGCCGTATTGACGATAACGGTAATTTCTTCATCAGGTATATATTGTCTGATCCCGTTTAGAAGTTTTGGAGTTCCGGTTCCGCCGGATAATAAGAGCATTACAATACTTTAACTTTTATTTCAGATAAGGTAACTTTGATATCAATTATTTCACTGGTTAAAAACAATACTTTTAATATTAAATACATTAGCCAAAGATATGGCCTTTGTTCTATAACCAGCGCGCTGAATACTCCCTGAAATATGAAGTATCATTCTTTTCATCGTTGATATTGTCTATCTTCAAATGGTTATATATGTTTCTAAACTGAGGATTTTCTTAAGTACATTAAGTTATACTTAATATACTATTAAAAAATATAAACCATTAGCTTTATTTTATAAAAAATTGATATGGAATATTACCAATGATAAAACTTAAAAAATTACACTTCCTGATAGCCTTGGGTGCATTTTTCCTGCTAAGTGGTATACTAATATCCACCAGGGGCGGGGACGGACTTTCTTTTATTTATTTTGGTACCGGCACCTGGGTAGCAACACTGCTTTATTATAGCGTTATGGTAAAAAACCCATCGGTCACCTCTTTTATTCTCGGCCTTATTATACTTCATACCGGAGTCGTACTTATTGTAAAGACAAACTATCCAGGTGAAATCGGACTAATAACATTCATATGTGGAATAATGGTGCTGCTTAATTCAGGTTTCTCAGAATATATGAAAGATCGTAGAGAACAAAAGCTTCGCTAACGCTCGGATTTTGTTCACTGAGGCTCTAAAAGAGCCGAAGATTAGAAAATGCGAAGCATTTTCGATATAAAGTTATACTTGATATACTACAATAAATTATAAATATATGATCGTACACATTATGATCATGTTCATACAAAAATTTGTTAACAGGGAAAATGAATTATCCTTCTTAAACCATAATTATGAATCCAAAAAACCATTTTTTATCGTGATCTATGGACGCCGGAGAGTTGGTAAAACCGAACTCATACAGAAATTTCTGGATAACAAGCCATCAATATTTCTTCTTTCAACCCAGGAAGTAGAGAAAGGTATTATTTCCTCTTTTTCTGAAGATGTTGCATTGTTTTTTGATGATCATTCATTAAAAATCAATCCTTTCTTTTCATTTAAACAGTTGATGGAATATTTTAAAGAAAAACTTCCGGAATTACCATCAAGAACTATTATAGCAATAGATGAATTCCCCTATCTTATAGGAGCAAATAAAGCCATTCCAAGTATTCTCCAAAAATATTGGGATACTTATTTCAAAAAAAGCAATTTGGGATTTATTTTATGTGGTTCGAGTATAAGTGTTATGGAATCAGATGTCCTGGGAGTAAAATCACCATTATATGGAAGAAGAAGCGGCCAGTGGAAAGTAGAACCATTGAAATTCAAAGCAATAAATGAATTTTTTCCCTCCATATCAACCAAACGATGTGTTGAATTCTTTTCAATTTCCGGTGGAGTCCCACAATATCTCGAAGAACTTGATGAAGCAGAATCTCTGCTGGAAAATATACAAAACAATATTGCTAAAAAAGGTGCTTTTCTATATGAAGAAGCTGATTTTTTACTTAAAGAAGAATTAAGAGAACCTAAAACATATGCCTCAATATTGAAAGCAATTGCATATGGAAGTACGAAATTACATGAAATAAGTATACAGGTAGGAGTTGAAAGGACTTTATTAACAAGATATGTTGAAAGACTTGAAATGCTCGGATTTATCGAACGTGAACACCCAATAACTGCAAAAACAATGAGTAGAAATACGATTTATAGGATTAATGATAGTTATCTGGCTTTCTGGTTCAGGTTTATCAGTCCTTACAAAAAAGATATCGAACGAGGTATTTATTCCCGGTTGGGCCAAGTAATTAATAAAAATATAAATAATTTTATTGGAAAAATTTTTGAGGATATTTCAAAAGAGCTTCTTTTGGAAATGAACAATAAAAAAAGGCTTCCATTTCTATTTACAGATATTGGAAGAATGTGGGGGAAAGTAAAGAATATCCCTCCTGGTTTAAATACCTATGAAATTGACCTGATTGCATTGAATGATAAAACAAAAGACATTCTATTTTGCGAATGTAAGTGGCAGGAATTATCCAATAAATCTGCTAAAAAAATTATTCTTGATCTACGGAAAAAAGCAGGTTTTGTTCAATGGAATAACGATAATAGAAAAGAACATTTCATCTTAATAGCTAAGAAAATTGATGCAAAAGATAGTTTACTTGAAGAAGGGATTGTTGCTCTTGATCTGGATGATTTTTAATAGTATATTGAATATAACTTGATATATCGAAAACCCGAGCGTTAGCGAGGATTTTGTTCTTTTAGTATGAATCATCACTAAATATGTCCTTCATCCCTCATAGCCTTCAACAGTTCTAATACAGAATAACCAGCCCTGGTAATACCCATACTCCGGCTATCAGTATCCGTACCTGCCAGATAAAGGTTCTTAATAGGTGTTCTGGTATCAGCAAAATGACCGTCAATGGTCACTGCAGCCTTTTCAGGTATGGTATACTGGTAATGGGTCATCTCTATATGTTCCTCGACATTAGGCAAGGCTTCCAATATAGTCTTATACATCCGCTTTTTATCTTCTACCAGAGGTACTGATTCATCTACTATAAACGTAAAACCCACTAACTGCTTACCAGGAGGTGCCAGTTCATGGTCATAGTTACTAATAGGCATAGCCCAGTAAGCTCGGGGTTTGAACCATATCTCAGAACCAATATAATTAAGCTCAGGCATTTTCGTATCAAGACCCAACCATATAGTCATACTATGGGTCTGTACAATACCTCTAAGGTCTTGAACATATGATTGCCCAAGATCAGTTACCATTGATGGAAGATCCTTTACAAAACCCGTATATACAACCACATCTGCCATATATGTCCCGTTCTCAGTTACCACACCTTTTACAGTTTCGTTATCCGTGATTATCGAAATGGCCTTGCACGATGTGGTAATTTCAACTTTATCACTCATTGAATACAATACAGAGTTAAGTATCGATCTTAGACCTTTACGGGGATATTTCTGTGACATGCCTATCTCATTGTTGGCAAGCCTGCTCAGGATCGATAGATGTCCTTTCAACTGGCTCATAGAAAAATGGTCAGTAAGTAGTGCCCGATATGAAGTATTAACTACCTCATCCTCCCAAAAGTTTTCTGGTACACTATCCCTCATAAAGCTACTGCCAGTTAATATCCTGTGTACAGAAGTTTCTTTCATAGACCTGCCTGATAATGAATAACAGAGCGCATCAATAAAATCCAAAGAATCCTGTGATAGACCTTTAGGGATGAAATTATACACAGATTGATTTTTCAGGTTGGTTCCGAATGTACTTTGAGTAAAAGCTATGGTAATAGTTTGACTGAGTAATAACCTGTCCTTCTTAGGCAAAACATCAAAGAGAGCAAATTCCTTGAGATTAGAAGGCACTTTGGTCAGACCACGGTGGGTTCGTATATAATACGGGCCGAGATCCATGAACACCGGAACATAATCAAAATAGAGATCCATGATCCTGCGCATAGGACCTACCAGCAAATGGGAGATTGCATGGACTCCTGTATCTACCTGGAAACCTTCCACATCATAACTATTACAGTTGCCGCCAATACGGCTGCTTTTTTCTAATACCAGGACTTCTTTTCCATGTTTAGACAGCGTCATAGCAGACATAAGACCGCTAATACCGCCGCCTATAACAATTACTTCATGGTCACTCATATTTTATCCATTAATTTATTTTTTTTATAATTATTTATTCCTTCCAGAATAGTCCCATATCGCTTGCATACACGCTCTACTATATCAGCAGAAGCATTTGCATGTGTGGGAACCAGTATATCAGCACCCCGTGAGACATCCACACCCTGTGCGGACAGACCATAATCCGGTGCGATCAATAGTCCGTCCGATGACATATTAAGTTTCATATCAGCTATTAAACGAGCAATCATATCAGTGGCAGGTCTTACTTTTGTAGTTATACCGAGAGACTTTGATAGGTATTCTTCTTTAAGTTTTTGTACTTTTGCCACAGCTTCTTTGACCTTATCCTTGCGACCAAGATGAGACAGCTTATCAAAGCTGACAAGCAGATCATCAAAAGTCACTGCCTGTATCTCTATGATCTCGCCATTGAAATACTGTGCAACTTTTTCACCATATCCGTTCGAGATCACCAGTTTACCCATTGTTTTGATGCGCTCTATATCATTATCCGTAGGGTTATATGGTTCTACTACCTTGAAATTCTCTATCCCGAGCAGGAATATTAATGATAAGTATCCTCTGGTCACACCAATTGGCTTTTTCATACCCAGCCATTTATCAAGTCCGGCCTGTCCCTGTTGCGTGGACATCTGTGCAATTCTTTGCCTGATATATTCAGGGTCACTGGAATCCAGACCAAAATACTCAGCAAACCATGGAGTAGTATTAATGATCTTAGTCCTGCCCTGTGGTGATCTTGATATCAATCCCCATTCTTCCAGTTCTCTTACATGATCATAAACAGCATTGCCCCGCTTATCTACCAGCTCACTTTGTACTATTGGCTGGTGGTAAGCAATGATCGAGAGTGTCCGAAGCACCGGTGGTGAGAGTTCTCCTGGTGCAATGCTCCTGACCAGTTCGCAATATTCAGGTTTTACCTGCATTACAAATTTACCTTCGATCTTAAGGATCTCAAGAGCACCCTTACGTTCATGGTATTCCTTGATCAAAGATCCTATTACTTTTTGAATTCTCTTTTTATTAGTAACCAATCCCTTTAATGTGATCAGGTCTACCGGACTTCCGGCAGTGAATAATGCTGCTTCTATGATCTTTTGATCGTTAATATGTTTTTACCTCCGGATAGCTGATAAATAATTCTCCGAAGAGTTCTTTTTGTTCGATCCATATCTCTTTCATATTTGCTAAAAAAACCAGCGAGATATAGGTCATCAGATTATCAGAACGATCCTTACCCAGTAGTTCACTCAGGGTAATAGATGGTTTATTTTCAAGAAATCTACTGATCTGTTCCCTTAGTACTTCTATCCTGCCTTCGATATCTTCTTCATGAGCAATACTAAGTACCTGGTCGGTAGTGAGTCTATCAAGTTCAATGGTTTTTTGTGTTTTTTTGCGAGTGATCCGCCGTTGTTCTACTATTTCTGCTTTCTCCAGTTCCCGTATCAGTTCATCCAGTGTGACAGACCGTCTTGAATAACGTCGTATAGGCGGTTTGGGAATAGGATAGTCATCAATATCAAATAATTCCAGATCATCGTTCCATGTTTCATCTTCTATAGCAGGCTCTTCTACCAGGACATTGGACTTCATTCGAAGCAGGATTGCTGCATAATGAAGTGTTCTGCCTGATATTCTTAAGTCCATACGTTCCATATTTTCAATTTGCTGCAAGAACCGGTCGGTAATCTCTACAATATCAATATTCCAGGGATCTATTTCACCTTCCTTTGCAAGTTTTACCAGTATCTCGACTGGCTCTTCGAATTCATCATATTCTGACTGCTTAGTAGTGAAATATTCCTGCATAATCGGCATTGCAATTAAGTCAGACATATCAGTATTTATCCCCTCTTTATTAAAGAGCTTTACATATATTTTCTTTATTTATATATATTATTATCTACAAAAGGCGCAAAGAGTCATACATCTCTCCCGGGGATTTTGGTGTAATTTAAATAGAATCACTACTCTATTATTTCTATAATTCAGAGGATATTGAGTATGAAATTCGACCCGGAAAAGATAAGAAAAGCAGCAAAAGATGACTTTGATTCTACATGGAACCAGGGAAATGATTATCTGGCACAACCGACCATACAGTCGCAATACCCAAGATTCAAACAAAGTTTTGGTAAACCCCATCCGATCTATGATACCATACAAAAATTAAGAGATGCTTATCTCAGATTAGGATTTGAAGAAGCGGTCAATCCATTGATCATTGATGAGAGGGAGGTACACAAACAATTCGGCTATGAAGCACTGGCAGTACTGGACCGCTGCTTCTATCTTGCCGGCCTGCCCAGACCCAATGTAGGAATATCCGATGAACGGATATCCAGGATCAAAGAAATATTATCAGTAGATGAGGCAGGTATAGAGACCATTCGCCAGATATTACATGCATATAAGAAAGGAGAGATCGAAGGTGATGACCTTGTACCTGAGCTATCGCACAGGCTGGATGTCCCTGATACATTAATAGCAGTAATGCTTGATGGCATCTTTCCTGAGTTTAAGGAACTCACTCCTATAGGTTCGAAAAAGACCCTGCGAAGTCATATGACCTCTGGATGGTTTATCACACTGGGAGCCATGATAGAGCGCGCAAGACTTCCTATCAATCTATTTAGCATTGATCGTTGTTTTAGAAGAGAGCAACAGGAAGATGCTACAAGGTTGATGACCTATTTCTCAGCATCCTGTGTGATCATGGATCCTGATGTTACAGTCGAACATGGTAAAGCCATAGCTGCCGGACTATTATCCCAGTTCGGTTTTGAGCAGTTCAGTTTCAGGCCTGATGAAAAACGCAGTAAATATTATATTCCCGATACCCAGATAGAAGTGTTTGCCTACCATCCGGGTCTGGTAGGTAGCAATACCAAATACAGTGATGGGTGGGTAGAAGTAGCCACATTCGGTATATATTCACCTACAGCCCTGGCACAGTATGATATTCCCTATCCTGTAATGAACCTTGGGCTGGGTGTGGAGCGGCTGGCTATGATCCTGCACAATTCTAATGATGTTCGTGCTCTTACATATCCCCAGTTCCCTGTTTATGAGGATAAATGGAATCTTCCGGCAGAAGAACTGGCAGGTATGATCACAGTCGAGAGATCACCTATAAGTAAAGTGGGTTGGGATATACAAAAGGCGATCATTAAAGTATGCGAGCAGCACGGCAATGAACCCAGTCCATGTGAGTTCTTAGCATGGAGTGGCATGTTAAATGATCGGGAAATTAAGGTGTGTGTTGTTGAACCGGAGGAAAATACCAAATTATGCGGTCCTGCTGCTATGAACAGTATACTTGTAGTGGACGGCGATATTTTAGGTCTGCCTGATTCATCTAAATATGAAAAGAAGTTCAATAAAGGTACCCGGGTAAATCTTAGATACATTGATGCCTTTGCAGCTCTTTGCGCAGCGCAGATAGAAGAAGCTTCCAAAAAGGGAGAGCCTTCCAGTACCAGGGTTCGGATAGTGAAAGTACCTTCTGAGGTGAATATCAGTCTTGATCCTATAGCTTCGCGGTATATCACCAGTCTTAATAAGAAAATTGATATTCGTGGTCCGGTATTTACTACTGTTACATCTGAATTGGTGTAGAGTATTGGACTATTGATAATAGAAGTTAATGTATCCACTTCAAAAAGTATGGTGAAATGAAGGATTAATATAGACACGGATACACCCAACTCCTACGGAGTTGAGTGCCTGCTACGCCTAAAGGGCGTGCAGGTAACACAGATTTACACAGATTATTGAAAAAAAGGATATGGTATTTCATGACAAAGTCAAAAAATCATCATATTACTGAAAAAATCATTGGAGCCGCTTATTTAAATCAATACCAATTAACAATAAATCCGTGTTAATCTGTGTTAATCTGTGTCTGAAAAAATGCTTTCGAACTCTATAAAGAGGTGCTAATTACCCTTAGATTTGAAGTGGATACAAGTTAATAGTAATTTATGCCTGAAGAGAGCATGTATACTACTTCTATATAACTGCCACAGAGAGCACAGAGATAGGAGTTGGGGACGGAAGAGGCATCTCTGTGTTCTCTGTGCTCTCTGTGGCAAAAAGTTACAAAAAACAGATACGGTTTGTATACTTATACCAGGAGGTATTAATCATTAATAAAAATAAGACCCAATCAATAAAAATCCTTATCATGGGTGCAGCCGGACGGGATTTCCATAACTTCAACGTCTATTTCAGGGATAATCCTTTATATCAGGTAATAGCATTCACTGCCGCTCAGATACCTGATATTGAAAACAGGACATATCCTTACGAACTGGCAGGTGATCTGTATCCTAACGGCATACCTATCTATCCGGAAGAAGAACTAACAGGCTTGATCAAAGATCGATCCATTGACCAGGTAGTATTTGCCTATAGTGATGTGACCTACCAGTATGTCATGTCCAGGGGTGCGGAAGTTAACGCAGCCGGTGCGAATTTCATTATGCTTGGGCCTGATTTGACAATGTTGGAAAGTAGTGTACCTATAATCTCAGTATGCGCTGTACGCACAGGCAGTGGTAAGACCTCAGTTAGCAAAAGGATATGCTACCTGCTGCGTCAGCATAAAAAAAAGGTAGTTGTAGTAAGACATCCCATGCCCTATGGTAAACTTTCAAAGCAAGCTGTGCAGCGGTTCTCATCCTACGATGACCTGGATGCAATGGACTGTACTATAGAAGAGCGGGAAGAATATGAGACCCATTTGGATACGGGTTGTACTGTATATGCCGGTGTAGACTATGAAAAGATCCTGCGTCAGGCAGAAGCCGAAGCAGATATCATAGTATGGGACGGAGGTAATAATGATTTCTCGTTTTTCAAACCGGATCTGAATATTGTGGTAGCAGACCCTCACCGGGCCGGAGATGAATTGTTATACTATCCTGGTGAGATCAACGTAAGAATGGCAGATATTGTAGTGATCAATAAACAAGACACTGCCCAATTAGAGAAGATCGACCTGGTTCGCCGTAATATAATGAAAATTAACCCGTCTGCCAAGATCATTGATTCTGCCTCTCCCATTACAGTGGAACATCCGCAGATCATCAAATCCAAACGTGTGCTGGTTGTAGAGGACGGACCTACACTGACCCACGGAGGTATGAAGTATGGAGCCGGAACTATTGCTGCCAATAAAGCAGGAGCATATCATATCGTTGATCCCGGACCATATACGGTAGGAACTATTACAGAGACTTTTAATAAATATCCTGATATCGGTCCGCTGCTTCCTGCTATGGGCTATAGCGACCAACAGGTCCATGACCTGGAGCAGACCATTAACAGGACCAAATGCGATGCAGTGGTAATTGGCACACCCATCGACCTGACCCGTATTATTAACATCAATAAACCTGCTACAAGAGTGCGGTATGAGATCAAGGAGATCGGTGAATTAAGTCTGGTACAGGTGATAGATGAATTTATAGAGCGAGTGGATATATGAGCCTGATAGTGGCTGCACTTGGCGGGAATGCGATAATAAAGAAGGGACAGCAGGGTACTATTACACAGCAGTTCAATAATACCTTTGAGAGTATGGGCCATATTGCCCAACTGATCAACAACGGTCACAGGGTAGTGCTGACACACGGGAACGGACCCCAGGTGGGTTTTATCATGATACAGGTAGAGGCTGCTGCCGGGAAGGTCCCATATGTCCCTCTGAATGTAGATGTAGCCCAGTCACAGGGAAGTATGGGATATATGATTGCCCAGAGTCTGGCAAACCAGTTGAAAGAACACGATCTGGAATGTAGAGTGATAGCGGTTATGACACAGGTCCTGGTCAATATATCTGATCCTGACATGAAACATCCTATCAAACCAGTAGGCTCCTTCTATAGTAAAGAACAGGCAGATGAACTTAAACGCAATGGACATTTGGTGATCGAGGACAGCGGACGCGGCTGGCGCCGCGTGGTACCTTCTCCCAGGCCAGTAAGGATTATTGAGGCTGGTATTATTAAGGACCTGATACAGGATGGGGTTATTGTGATTGCATGCGGCGGCGGAGGTGTACCTGTGGTGGAAGAGAATGGTGAATTAAAGGGAGTGGATGCAGTAATAGATAAAGACCTTGCATCCAGCCTGTTGGCTATTGAAATTAAGGCTGATATGGTCATGTTTTTGACAACGGTAGATAGAGTGTGCCTGGACTTTAATACCCCGCAGCAGGTGGAGCTTTTGAGGATGAGTACTGATGAGGCAATGCGATATCTTGCTCAAGGTCATTTTGCACCTGGTAGTATGGGGCCTAAGATAGAGGCGGCTGTGGAATTTGTGGGAAATGGAGGGGGGAAGGCGGTTGTTTGTAAGGCTGAGGATGTAGTGGAAGCGGTTGAGGGGAGGGCAGGGACAGTGATTGAGTAGGTAAGGTTTTTTTGTTGGTAATTTTTTTGCCCTGGTGAGCATGTATGATGAATTTGGTTGAATCCGGTTTTAGTGTAAATCATCGATCTGGTAGTCTGCTTTTTCATGGGCAAGGCTATATGTGAGAAGCTGGTAGGAGTAGTGTATTTTATAACCTGCGTCTGCATTTAGTGGAATGAAATATATTTATACATATAGGCTTATAGTAGTCAAAAGGAAATTGAGTAGATAGGTAACGATAAACAGACACTGCACCTTTAGTACAGTGTCGTGATTCGAAATAAATAATTCATGCTCATATGGATGTTTTGATTATGACTGATATTATACTGACGATTTTTTATGAAATTGTGGATACTGTTTTGACGGCTAAACGAAAACCATATGATACTATATTTTTGGTGGTATTGTTAATTTTTGTTGTTGCATCAATATTTATTTGGTATTTTTGAACTTTTGAGTTATATTTTATACATTATATTAAAAGTATGAATGCCACCAGATAGAACATATATAAAAACCACGGAATAAAGACAATGGCCCATAAATAGACCGGATATTTTAGGGGCTGGCCACCCTATACTTTTGTTAACTCGATTATTACAAATACTATAGGAATATGTTGTTTTCTACGTCTTACCCAAAACGTTAGAGGGTAGAAAACACTCATGAACGTATAGCACTGCCTACCGCTTGCGGTTATACTGTTGTTGGTTTTTCCCAGTAAAAAAATTAGATATCACATATTTTATATGAAATGATACACGATATCGAGTAGAATTAAGATTTATATTTTAAACAGTAAATATTAAGCTAACCTGGCCTCCGGTTCCTTTAATTGTTCTCTTCAACAAAGTTTTAAATGTCTTCTGAATAAACATTTTATATTTATTATTAAGGAATTGGTGAAGGGCCATATAAATAAAGATATAATGTAAATATTATCAGTTGAAATGTTCCAAAAATCATATAGGAATTATCCTTTACGATAGATAATTTATTATGCCTTCCTTTTTCTATAATTAAAAATCTTTTCGAATCAAAAAAACTATTAATGTCATTATATATTTCTATTAAATTTTTAATGATATTTAGGCTAAAATCATCATTTTTCTCAACTAAAAGTGACATGGAATAAATATGCTTTTTTAATGAATCGATTTGTTTTTTCTTCCCAAATTTTAGATATAATGGTAAATAATTAATTATTACGCTTTTTACTCTTAGTGTTTCATCTTCATCGGTTTTTAATTCATTGATATTTAGACCATCGCCTAATTTTTCATCTATATTATTAATAGTTTTTTTAAAATATACATTTAATTTTTTAATGGCATTGTTATCCATTTTATTTTCAGATAAATCATCGAAAATATTATTTGTCGTTTGTAACATATAATAAATTGTACGTTCATAGTGCTTTTTTACTAAAAATATAATGTAAAATAAAATAATCCCTAAAAGAAATAAAAACATACCTAAATCAAAAAAAAACCTATTATAAACTATAAAAGTTATAAATAAGAATCCAATACTAAATAAAAAAATAGGTAATAAATAAAAACTGTTAAACTGGACCATTTTCAAATAAATAAAATATTGAATTTTCTCAAATCCCGTATAATGGCTTGAAAATACAATTAAACTAGCACTACTAATAATAGTAGAAAATAATAGTAAAATGGGGATTAGAAATCTTGCATCCATTGTCCTTAAAAAATTCAACTCTGAGGTAACAGATTCAAGTAATACCAGACTAATTAACAAATAATAATATACTATAATAACAAGTATTGTAATCTTCATAAATGGTTTAATTTTATTTGCTAAATGTTGAAACTTTCTAAATTTTTTAAAAAACTGTGCCATTGATTCCTCTATTTATTTATAATCATCAAATACATTCATTGGAAATAAAATTTATGAATATTTATACCCCGGACTTATAGTCCAAGGCCTATTTATGACCCCATTATCTGTTATATTATAATATATTTAAATCTTCCTCACTTCTTGTAACAATATCCAAATTTGCCAAAGAAGAGATAAAATCACCGTTTGATAAAAATTAAAACCACTACTTTTTAATTTTTATCAAACAACGATTTTTAAAAATTAAAAAGCTAGTATATATATCCAAGGTGATGTATCCCTTATAATTTCTTCATATTTTGGCTGTATGTGTAAAGCTTCTTTATATAATTCTATAGCATGATAATTTTCATTTTCTAGTATCGCAATTTGTAGGTTAATGATGTCTTTGAAAGAAGAAACGTCAATATCAATAATTTGTTTACTATCAATTTTTTTAGGAGATTTTAAATTGTAACTTTGTATTTGATTTTTAAGAATAAGTCCTGCATGAATTTGTTTTATTCCTTTAAAAGAATCCAATTCTTGTGAAAAAATAGGATAACTCAAAGTGGCTTTTATTTTATTTTTTTCTTTTATGTGCATTTCCCCTGAACTATGTACAGATGTTTTAATAGATTCGTGCTCTTCAATATAAGAACCAAAATAAATATTAGATTCTGAATTCTTTAATTCATGTGTAAGCCAATAAATTGGATAATTTTTCCCATTTAGGGATAACTTAATTAAAAATTTTTCTTTTATTTTCATAATCATTCCCCCGATTTTTAGAATTAATAGGTCTTATATTTATTATATTTTGGTGGGTTTCCTCCATGTTGACGTTGATATCTTTGAATTTCTTCTTTTTCTCTTTCATGAGCATTTTTTCTATACATTGCTCCTGTAATCACATTCATATGAGTGAATTTTTTATTACTTCGTTGATGTTGTTCCTCTCTTTCAGGAGGTTGGTCTGAGATTCCATAATAAACTATTGTGTTTCCATCTTTCAATTCATAGACATAAGTATCTTTTTTATTCACTATTAAAACCCCCATATAAGTTGTCATTTTATGTTATATAAAACTTATTTCAAAAATATAATTAAATTTTAGAGGAACTAATATAAATAGTTTGAATTATAATTAATATTTAGAAAGTATGTCACTGTTCAATTTAGATTCGTATCAAATTCTTATATTAACTACAATATTTATACCATCCTTAGTGACATTTTGGACAGTTTTTCTTCAAAAAGATTTAGTAGAAAAATTCATAACTTTTAAAAAGTTGTTGAAGCAATACGAAAAAAAGAAAGCAGAGGAATTATTAGATAAGGTCCAAGATTCAGCAATAGACAGAAATGAAGACTCATTGGAAATGATTATAGAATATTCAGAAGAGTGGATTCTTGAGACTGAAGCAATTAATAAATTATTAAACAATGAAAAACAAATTTTTAAAATTGGAAAGTATATTATAATTTTATTATTTATTGTTTATGTTTCGGGTATATATAGTAGTATGTTACCTAATGAAATTATAATAGGAGATTTTTCGAAAATTGATTTAGCACAAATTTTTTTCGTTATAGAAATTATTTTGATATTATATTGGTTCTGGAGAATTTTTAATTTTTCGTAACTATTCAGCCCCATTTTCATCTCTGTAAAATGCTTCAGTTTCATTATTGAA
>JAIOQW010000101.1 GCA_021108405.1 Methanosarcinales archaeon | reverse complement strand
TGAAATTACTAAAACACAGGCTTAGTCAAATAACCGAAGAACAAAAACCAAGTGAAATTCGATTCCATAACGAGATGACTGAAATCTTTTCATCGTTACGTGACCTTCACACTAACTACCTGTTATCGGCCCCATTTAATGAAAAAATAGCTTTTCTTCCGTTCTTTATTGAAGAATATTATGATAATGGACAGAAGAAGTATTTAGTATCAAATGTATTCGAAGGATTCAACCATCCTACGTTCAAACCAGGCGTAGAGGTACTATATTGGAATGGGATAGTCATTAATAGAGCAATAGAACTTAATGCAGATCGACAGGCTGGCAGCAATTTGGAAGCACGAAATGCACAAGGAATTAATAGTATGACCATTCGCCCATTGATAGTCACATTACCTCCGGATGAAGAATGGGTTATCATTGGATACCGATCACCGGATGGCCAGGAGCTGGAATTTAAGCAACCCTGGCAAGTTTATTCACCAGAATACGGAGGTGGTGTGGTCGATCCGAATTCCTTGACTCCTGAAGCGTTAGGTTTAGGTTTTGATATAAAAACAGATGCAATACATCAGGCAAAGAAAGCATTATTTGCTTCTGAAGCAGTAGCAGCCGAGAAGAAAATCATGATGAAAGAAACCTCACGTGCAGCACCTCCTCATGGTTTAGCAACCTCTATGCCAACTGTGTTTCGCGCTAGTAATGTAGAGACAGACCATGGAACGTATGGTTATATAAGGATCTTTACTTTTAATGTTGATAATGCAGACGACTTTGTAACAGAGTTTGTTCATTTAGTGCAGTTGTTATCAAAAAATGGTCTGATCGTTGATGTGCGCGATAATGGTGGTGGGTACATCTGCGCCAGTGAATGTTTATTACAGGTGCTTACACCTAATCGGATAAAGCCTGAACCGATGCAATTTATTAATACACCATTAACCTATGAAATATGTCGTCGGAATAGCCAGGGCCCGGAGCTGTCTTCCTGGATTAACTCTATTAATCTGTCGATTGAAACCGGAGCCACTTTTTCACAAAGTTTCTCAATAACTTCAGAGAAATCATGTAATGCAATTGGTCAGAAATACAACGGTCCGGTGTTATTAATCACAAATGCTCTTTGCTATAGTGCAACAGATATGTTTGCAGCAGGCTTTCAAGATAATAAGATAGGCCCAATACTTGGTACAAACTGGAATACTGGTGCCGGGGGGGCTAATGTGTGGACACACAAGATACTTAGCACTATAATGAGTGAAGAAAATCCACCATTTAAGGTATTATCAGAGTCCCCATTTAAATCCCTTCCAAATGGAGCAGGGATGAGAGTTTCGATAAGACGTTCTTTACGTGTACATGAGCATGAGGGGATGCCTTTGGAAGATCTGGGTGTTGTTCCGGATTATAAGCATGACATGACTGAAAAAGATCTTATTTATGGCAATGTCGATCTAATCAATTGCGCTGCGGAAATTCTTGCTAAAATGCCGGTATATGTACTATCTGCTAACATTAATTCCAGTCCGGAGGGAACACTTTCTGTTAATGTGACAAGTAAAAATATTTCACGGTTGGATGTATTTCTAGATGATCGACCTGCAGGAAGTCGTAATATTAATGATGGTTTAACTCAGATTGACCTGGAGATACCTCTACAGGGTGCTTCGTTTGTAGAACTACGAGGTTTTGATGACAATCGTCATGTTGCAACTCTAAAAGAGTTAATATGAATTATTAAATATATAATTCTCTGAATTGTATACTTAAAAAAATTGCTGGGTGGGGGCTGATAACCTGTAAAAAAGTTAATCCTGATACTGATAAGTTTATGGAGGTAGTACTTTGAATTATTACAAGAAGAAGATAGTATTAATAATTTCGACTGTGTTAATTTTTTCGGGCTGTGGTTTTGTAGCAGCAGATACACCAGTTCATACAGAACCTATAGAGATCTTTGAGATGGAACTTAGCTCTGGCATGAACCTGATCTCGCTGCCGTTAATACCAGTGAATAATAACACCGGTGCAGTACTGGGAAATAATACTATTCATTATAGTGCAGTATTTCGATATAATGCATCTTCAAATCAATTTGAAGATATAACTGCTGGTACAATGGATGTGGGAGTTGGATATTTTGTGAATATTACCAGTACCGGCATATGGAGATATGAAGGTATACCGTATAGTCAAATGCAAATCCTGTTACATCCGGGACTGAACATGATTGGATGGATAAAATATTCCAAGAATATAACCAGTGCACTCTCTTGTATTGAAGATAAATACAGGTATATTGCACGGTGGAATGCATCCTTACAAAGTTATGAAGTGTATAATCCGCACGCACCTGATATTTTTAATCAATTTACCACAATGGACAGAGGTGTCGGATATTTCATCAGCACGATCAGGGAAGAAACATTAATAGTATCATCACGTAAGCAGCAGTGTCGTATTGCAAGTTTTAATATCCAGGTATTTGGAAGAACTAAGGCAAATAAACCTGAGGTTATGGAAAACATCTCGAAGATCATCCGGAATTTTGATATCGTTGCCATTCAGGAGATAAGGGATATCACTCAAACTGCCGTGGTAAAACTCAATGATACTATCAATCATGATCAAGAGCATCAATATAATTATATTATAGGTGAACGACTGGGCAGGACTTCAAGTAAAGAACAATATGCCTATTTTTACAATACATCAACTATAGAATTGATCGGATCACCATATACATATTCTGAAGCCCCCTACACTGATATGTTTCACAGGGAACCATATATAGCAAACTTCAAGGTAAAAAATGGCAATTTTGATTTTGTGCTTATTACCATCCACATAGATCCTGATGAAGCTACTCAAGAAATAAACGACTTACCTGAGGTAGTTGAAGATACTAAGAATACATTTGGGAATGAGAGTGACTTTATTATACTTGGTGATCTCAATGCGGATTGCAGATATTTCGATGAAAATGGGGAATCTCCCTTGAAGAGTAGTGATTATTTTTGGGTCATCAATAACAGTCTTGACACCACTACAAAATCAACTGTCTGCACATATGACAGGATCATAATCACAACCGAGACAGTAGCCGATTATACCAAAGACTGTGGTGTGTTCAGGTTTGATGAAATGTACAATTTGACATATGAGGAAACAATAGCGGTTTCAGACCATTATCCGGTTTACGCAGCTTTTTTAAGTGATATGGATAGTGACTGAATTTAGAAATCTATTAAACAGAAAAAAGAGGTAATATAATGAAAATATATTGTGCATCTGATTTACATATCGGATATGAACATGCAAGTCATGATAAAATACTATCATTTTTTGATATTGTTGAAGAACAAGCAGATAAATTAATATTATGCGGTGATGTTTTTGATTTATGGAGATATCCATATGATAAGATATTAAATACAGTAAAACCTGATTTTGAAAATGTAATGTCTCATCTTAAGCAGACTGCTGCAGAAGTACCTACTATAATAATACCTAGAAACCACGATTACAATCTTATGACATTATGGAAAGATTATAAAGATTATAATGTATCACTTACAGACTCTATTTGAAGAAGAAGGTATTTATTATACCCACGGCTGGAAATTTGATGTTATACAGCGGTCTATAAACATTTTATACCAGTGGTTAGTCTTTAAATTTCCCAGCATTTATCAGCGTTTTTTTAAAAACCCATCCCAATTATTATCACCAAATGGTGAGCAATCCCCATTATCTATTTCAATTCATAGTGAAGCTAATCAGTATGCTGTAGTTCACAATTTGAATTATGTAGTTATAGGTCATACTCATAAACCAGTTATTCGGGATCATGTAATAGACTGTGGTGATTTTGTTGGTAGTGCCTCTTATGTGATATTAACTGATGGTATGCCGGAACTTAAATTCATATAACGATGTATCATAAAATTTTGTTCTTCGGATGGATGAAATATGAATATAAATTATTATAGAATTAATATATAAATATAGCGGTTCTTACGTAAATTATTTATACAACAAAAACCTATATATTAATTTGACGGAAAATACTTATGGTTTATTACTAATATAAACCTTTAATTTTGGAGCGAGCGATTTTGCAATGAAAACTCCTATTTGATAGCGCGAGCTTTTAATATATTTATTTTGGGTGGTAATATGATTATATGTGAGTGTGGCGAATTAATTGATGGAAATACATTTAAAGAATATATACGAACTTCGGCAAATCCTTCTACACCAACAATAGGGCATACCAGATGCGGTCTTATTTTCAATTTTATAGATGACAAAAAGCCAAAGAAGTATTCAACAAAAAAAGAATTAAAAAGTCTTGCAATGAAATTTGCCAGGATGAATAATCTGGACAAAGAACTTCATGAGAGGTTTTTACTAGAAATAAACAGATTAAAAACATTCGGAAAATTTTCTGATTATGATATACTCCTTATTGCTTTTCAGATTGTAAATGAAAAATGAGATACTAATTCAGTTACATATAAAAAAATACAGAAGTGAGGAATATGAGTGCAATATTTGGTGAAACATTAATATTCAGTCAGACAGACGGACCTGACGTTGAATTAGTCGTAAATGGAGATGAATTCTATGCACGGTATGAAACTACAGATGGCTATACGGTCATCTATGACCAGGATTTAGGGAGGTATTGTTATGCTGTTCTACTGGAGGGGAGGTTCGCATCAAGCAGCACGCCAATCACAAAGCCCCCCCAATTAGGAATTCGACGCCATCTTAAAGAATCTGAGAAGATCAGGAACGAAAAATTTGAAAAACGATATTCCATGTTCAGACCTCCTGAACCTGCAATAGCGCCGCATATCTTAAGAACAGTCGGTCCTAATGAAGGACTGCTTCCCGGACGTCGTGTTAGCGAAGGTCAGGTAAAGGGTTTAACAGTTCTGGTCGAATTTGATGACATTTCAACTGACATTACTACCGACGAAGTCAACGATATGTTGAACCAGGAGAATTATAGTCTTAATGGCAATTTCTGTTCGGTCAGGGACTATTACCTCCTGATGTCAAATGGAAAGCTTGATTACTCGAATCATGTGGTAGGGCCTGTGAAATTGAGTAAGAAACAGGATTATTATACAACAAAACTGTTTGTTCAGGAAGTAATGGATATTGTTGTGAATGACCTGGGGATTGATCTTTCTAAATTTGATTCCAAAGGAGAAGGTATCATAGATGCATTAAACTTCATGTATGCAGGTCATACTGTATATACTGGTGATCTCTGGCCGCATAATAGCTATATTAACCTGAATTATGGAGGTATTCGCACATATTTTTATATGTTAACAAGTCTTGGCCGGAGCAAGGTAGACCTGAGTATCGGGACATTCTGCCATGAAAATGGTCATCAGCTTTGTCGATTTCCTGATATTTATGATTATGGGAGACGGGATGGTGATTTCGAAAAAAGTAGTGGTATTGGTCTATACTGCCTGATGGGAGCAGGGAACCATCTGAATAATGGACGAACACCATCACCAGTATGTGCATACCTTAGATACCTCGTAGGATGGCAAGACAGGGAAGTGCGCCTTAACAGCCCGGGGGTATATGAAGCACATTATGGTGATTATAGTACAATTATGAAATATGAAACAGGTAAGCTCAACGAATTTTTCCTTGTTGAGAACAGATCAGGGCTTGGACTGGATTCCTATCTCCCGGATAGCGGTCTTGCAGTTTATCATTGTGATATATTAGGTTCTAATGAATGGCAGGGTGGAACTCCAACACGTCATTATCAATGCGGCTTACTTCAGGCAGATGGTCACCTGGACCTTGAAAACAATGTAAATCGAGGTGATGTAGGTGATATGTTCGATGAAAAAACCGGAATTATATTGTCACATGATACCGTTCCTTCCTCAAGGGAATGGGATGGATCTGATTCAGGTCTGATCATTTCAGACATCACTGCTCCCGGAGAGAGAATCAATTTTAGAACGGGTTCGGGTATCATTCCGGTTGTGAAAGGAGAGGTCACTGCAGATATGTTAATACCGGATTATGAACCGGAAGGTATCAGCAGTGTGATAACACTTGAGAAGACCGGTAGAATCAAAAGTATTAATGTAAGTGTAGATATTATCCACACCTATATCGGCGATCTGCAGGTTGAGCTTAAGGCACCGTCAGGTAAAAAGGCTATGCTGCATAATAAAAAAGGTGGATATCAGAATGATCTATGTGAGACTTATTTACCTGATTCCATTCCGGAACTGGCAGACATGATAGGTGATCCTGTCAATGGAGATTGGATTCTGTATGTAAGGGATCTTCTAAAATCAGATACCGGTCGGCTCAATAAATGGAAGATCAAAATCGAATACGAATCAGTTGATCAGGTAGTAACAGGTGAAACAAGTCCTAACCTCCCAATACCTGATAACGATCCACAAGGATTAAACAGTGTGATCAATATTTCCAAAGAGGGGTATATTAAAGATATCAAGGTCAGTATGGAGATATCTCATACCTATATTGGTGATCTGGTTGTTGAACTGGTCGCACCTTCTTCTCAGAGTGCAGTTCTCCATAACCGTTCCGGTGGAAACAAGCAGGACCTGAGAATATCATGTGACAGGTATTCCTCACCTTCACTGCATATTCTTACAAAAGAACAAATTAAGGGGGACTGGATACTGCGAGTTAAAGACCTTTCATCGGCTGATAAGGGTACGCTGGAGAAATGGTCACTAAAGCTGGCTTATTAATATTGTAGGTTATAGGAGGTAAAGTTATGAACATATCATTAATTAGAGCTGTTTGGAGAAAAAATGAAGAGATTCTTAATTACATTACATCTATTACCAAATGAAAATAATATTCAATTTGTTAAACAACTACCAGGACTTAGAGAAATAGAAATTGATGAGGACTATGGTTTAATTCTCATTAGCCCAAAGCGTAATTTGTATGTGATCCATGTATCAGGAGATATAGATCCTGACAAATTGATGTCTATTTCCCATAAAGTAAAAGGTGTTTATGTAGATGTAAAGGTCTTTCCTATAAGTCATCAAGAAAAAAAGGAGGAATAAGAATGCCAGAAAATAAAAATATATTAATTCAGATGCGTCATACAAAAGAGCTCAGAAGTGCTTTGAGAGCCACAAGACTTTCAACTTCTGTAGTTCCATCTATTGATATTCCAGGTTTTGTATTGGATGAGAGTTACACTCCTGCCAAACTGCCAAACCGAACCCGGCGAGAGAGAATAGGAGATATGGAAGTAGGTCGATTATATGCTTTTGATACACGGTCTGAAGTATCTACCTATCTAATCAGAGGTAAAGTAGAAGATGATACTGCATTGGATCGTATTACCAAACAGGTGGAACAAGATCCAAATGGAGTCGGAGTTTTTTCAGATGCAAAAATAGGTACTACTCCGGTTTGTCCTGAAAATCCAATAGACAGTTATGAGGATGTGGCAAATAGTCTCAAAACAACACAACTTCATTCAGTTGGCATGGACGGTTCTAATGTTAGGGTTGCAATCGTGGATTCAGGGATTAATATGCCATACTTACGAAGTAAAGGTATAACTGCTGATTTTGATGAAAGTAATAGCTGGAGTCCATTACGAGAAGCTGTATTAAAACCAGGAAATTTTCCTAAAGATCATGGATCAATGTGTGCTTTTGATGTATGCATCGCTGCCCCGAATTGTATTCTTCTGGATTATGCATTATTTCGATCACAAACAAGAGGACAAACGCCGAGTGAAGGATTCTTAAGTGATGCTATCAGGGCATACAGTAAGCTCCTTGAATTAATCTCGACTGATGAACAGAAAAGACCACTAGTAATAAATAACAGCTGGGCAATGTACCATCCATCATGGGATTTTCCAGTAGGCCATCCTGGTAATTATAGTGATAACCCTGATCACCCCTTCAACATCATAGTTGAAAGTTTAGACGATGCTGGCGCCGACATTCTTTTCGCAGCAAGCAACTGTGGTCAGGAATGTCCTAATGATAAGTGTGAAGGTGTTACTGATCGGACTATTTATGGAGCTAACTCACATTCGAGTGTTTTGTGTGTGGCAGGAGTAACCACAAAGAAAGAACGGTTAGGCTATTCAAGTAAAGGACCGGGACGTATTGACCCGAATAAACCTGATATTTGCGCATTCTCTCACTTTAAAGGTTCTGGCGTTTATCCAGCCGATAGTGGGACTTCAGCGGCATGTCCGGTAGCGGCTGGTGTAATAGCAGCTATTCGAACTCTAAATTCTCCAGCTGATCTCTCCCCTGCCCAACTTCGTAACATTTTACGCAAATCAGCAGAAGATTTGGGCCAGGTAGGTTTCGATTATAGTCATGGTTATGGACTGATCAATGCTAAACAGTTTATTACTCCCCCACTTATAACACCAATTCAAGTAGGGGAACTGGTTTCAGGGAACCTTGAAAAAACAAATGGAACTGTCATGTACAAAGTAACAGTGGAAAATGCATTGAATGTTGTACTTGAAGGGCCTGATGGAGTAGATTTCGATCTATATATAAAAAAAGGTGAAGAGCCAACCACAACTCAATATGATTATCGGGGATATACCAGTACATCTAAAGAAAAGATCAAGATCCCTTTAGACATGGGTGAATATTATATAATGGTTCATTCTTGCCGTGGGTCAGGAAATTTTAATCTTAAGGCTACGATGGAATAAAGTTACTACTATTGGTATATATAAATATAACTGTGATGATCTAATGATAATCGTTATGTAACTACTTGAAAGGAAGTGAAAAACCTGTACTGGTTTTGTTGTTAAGTTTATTCTATTTTATATCAGGTGAGTTAAATATGAATCCCGATAAAGAACTAATTGAAAATTTCACAGATTACTATTCAGGTCAATATAGGGACTTAAAAGAAGAAATCCTGATTTCTATAGATGAAGGAATTGAAGAAGGAATTAAAGAGGGGACTCAAAAAGGAATTATAGACGGTTTATCTGAATGTTTTGATCTGGGTTTTTTGAATCTTAAAAAAACCAGAATAAAGGATTTAGATGAAATATTAAAGGAAGTATCTGCTGATACAATAGAAGATCAGGTAAAAAAAACAGTAAATGAGGAAATATGTCCTGCTATTGGGAAAAAAATACAAGATTTATGTGATTCAACTGTAAACCAGATCAAAGAAAATGATATTACTATTAGTGAAAATGAACTTTATGCAATTAAAACAATTGATATTACAGAAATATTAAATCAAAAAATCGAAGAAATCAACAAAGAAATCAAAGTGCATTTTCCACCTAATTTTGTATTTACTGCTTTTATCAATGGACTGCAGAATGGAATTTCCAAATGTGTCACTGAAAAAATAAAAAACTGTTCTGAAAAAATAGACGAAACTTTGCAGAAGAAAAATTATAAAAAACAATATGGTGGGATGCAAAATTAGTAGTGAACAGTCAGAGAATGACGTAAACCCCCATATAGCAAAACTATCTAAAGAAATCACAGAAAAATATATCTATGAAATAGTTAAAGAGGCTACCAAATGCGCTATAGGAGATCAAGCTGAAAAAATAGATGAAAAAAAGGTTCTAAAATTACAACAAAAAATAAAAGAATTAAGTGATAATCAAAAAACCAATTTGTTCAATGGATCTGAGGATGAAATATCAAAAATAATCCATCAAAAGGATCTCAATTCTGAAAAAATAATTGAAAAGATTAATACTACTTTTAAAAAAACACTTGATTTGAATGTCCGGTCTTTGTTACCCAGGATTTTTTTGCCGATCCCAATAAAATTTTTATTAATTATTATTGCAATCACGACCATTGCATTTTATGGCATACCGATAATAGATGATATTATTAACCCGAATGTTCCTGTTGAAAACCAGTTGCCCGAATTATCTATAGATCCGGACCCACTTACCTTTAACTTTGGTACTATGAATGAAGGAGATACAGATTCCCGGACATTCTTTATATCAAATACAGGAAGTGAAATCCTGGAATGGAGTATAACCGGTAACCAGCCGTGGGTTGAAGTAAGCCCAAATTCCGGAACTGATTCAGGTACGGTTACTGTTACTGTCAATACTGCCGATATGGATCCCGGGAGGCATTCCGGAAGAATCACTGTGGAATCAAACGTGGGAACCGAAACAGGGAGAATATCTTTGTATATACCGGAGGACAACGAAACACCTGAACCGACCAGAGAACCAACAGCTGAACCGACATTAGGGCCACCAAGAATCCACTACTTCAGGGCAAATCCCGGGCAAATAAATATTCAGGGAGGTGAAACCAGTTTAAGCTGGGAAGTATCTGATGCTACAAGTGTTAGTATCGATGGGATTGATGTTGATGCATCAACGGGATCTATACAGAGATGGGTTTCTCAAACTACAAATTTCACTATTCGAGCTACGAATGATGCTGGAATATCTGATGTTAGGACTATTACAGTGAATGTTGAAGAGCAGTTGCCTGAATTGTCAATAGATCCGGATCCACCTGATCTTAACTTTGTTACTATGGATAAAGAAAATATAGATTCCCGGACATTCTTTATCTCAAATACCGGAAGCGGAACCCTGGAATGGAGTATTAGTGATAACCAACCATGGATAACAGTAAGCCCAACAGGTGGGATTAATTCGGGAGAAGTTATTGTTACTGTTAATACTGTAAAACTGAAACCTGGAGATTATAATGGCATTATTACTATTGAATCAAATGGTGGAAATAAAAATGGTACTATTAACTTAATAAAAGAGGGAATAACTACACCAATACAGCTCTCACCGGCAGATGGGTCTATATTTGATCACTACCCCCGTACAACGAAACTGGAGTGGGAGGATGTAGGTGCTATGAGTTACACTGTTGAGATTGATTGTTATCACTGCTGTGGAAATAATCAATGGTGCACTGATATAGGTGAGACATGGAAAATAAAACCTGATATTCAGACAACAAGTTATGCCTTTAATTATGTAGGTGCACAACCGGGCCGCTGGCGTGTCTGGGCAGTGAATGCTAATGACCAGGAAAGTGTTAAAAGTGGTTGGTGGTATTTCGAGTATATAAATTAAACTTCCAATACAATTTAATGAGATAACTAGTATATTAGTATCTGTATTATAATAATATATTAGTCAACCCTGATTTCTAACATAGATCTGTTCAATTATTGAGAAATTTCCACTCAATTTTTCATAGCATGTAATAATGAATCAGGTTTTACTGCATAAAATTTTTAGATTAAAACGATAATTTCGAGCATATAATATATTACATTATATAAAACTTGAGATATTTTATATAAAAAATGTAATTTTTACATAAGATTTTTATACTTTGAAATCAAATATTATAGCGACGGATTATTAATTGGGTTTTAAAGAACCTTCTATTAGGGAGCGAGTAATTATACAATGAATCTCCTGTTTAACAGCGAGAGCTTTTTATTTTCAAAGAAAAATGGGTGGTATGTATGATATTATGTGAATGTGGTGAGTTAATTAAGAGAAACACTTTCAAAGAATATATACAAACTTCAATGAATCCATCAACAAGAACCATAGGACATACAAGTTGTGGTATAATTTTTAATTTTATTGATGGGAAAAGACAAAAGGAATATTCATCTAAAACAGAATTGAAAACTCTGGCATTAAGATTTACAGAGAAGAATGGGCTGGATAATGAATTTATCGGGAAGTTCTTGATTGAAGTAGATAGACTGAAATCGGCAGGGAAATATTCTGACTACGATATACTGATTATGGCATTTGAAAGGTTGAATAAAAATATCCACAGATAAAGCGGTTATTTATAGGAATAATCCGGAACATCTTCTTGATGAACTTCACCGAATTGATCTGATGATCAGATTCTGTCTTGAGAAATGCAAGGCAAAATATAATGAAGATGTAAATGATCTTCTTGGATTATATATCTCTGAGGATGAAGTGAATACAATTTTACAGAACCTGCCCCATGGACCTAAGATAAATTTATACTCAGATCCGCAGCTTGAAGAAATAGAAATCTTAACCAATAAAATCAATAACAGAACAGTTGAAAGTATTAAAGCAAAAAAAGAACTGCGGCTTCACATTCTATCAAAACTCTTCCAGCTTGATCCTTTTGAAATAGATATTCTTCTGATCTGCCTGGCACCGGAACTGGATCTGCGATATGAAAAAATATATGCTTATCTTCAAAATGATGTGACAAAAAAGCGTCCGAGTGTAGATCTGGTGTTAATACTTCTGTGCTCATCCATAGAAGAAAGGTTCAGCGCAAGGGAAAAATTCTCATATACTGCCACATTGATCAATAACCATCTTATTTACTTTACAGATGATAATTCGATGGACCAGGTTCCCTTATTATCCAGACCCATACAAGTGGATGAAAGGATTGTTAGCTATCTATTGGGATTTGACGAAATAGACCGGAGTACAAGTAAATTCTGTGTAATAATAAAGCCAGAAAAGACTTTTTCAGATATTTTATCAATCAAAGACAATAAGAACATCTTAAAAGAGCTGGTTCAATGGTATTCTCATAAGAAAGTGCCTTTGATATTCTTATTTCACGGACATTATGGTACGGGAAAGAAAATAACGGCTGAGGCTATTTGTAAAGAACTGGAAAAACCTTTGCTTGTTGTGGATTCAAAAACATTGATAAAGGATGGATCGTTTAAGACACTGAACCTTATTTTTCGAGAAGCAAGATTACAGCATTCATTATTATATCTTGAAAGGTTTGATGTATTTTTAAAAGAAGAAGATACTGAAATTAAAATAAAAAGTTTTATACAAGAGCTGGATCATTTTGAAAATTGGGTTTTTTTATCCAGTGAGACACCAATGGAACTGCCGGCTTCCTTAACAAATCACAGATCTATTAACTATGCATTTCCATTACCTTCATATACACTTCGAAAAAATATGTGGGAGTCTCTTATAAATAGTCATGATAATATTTCCGGTGATATTGACTTTGCCGCTCTTGCCGGTAAATTTAAATTCAGCGGGGGTCAGATCAATGATGCTATATTCGCAGCCATTAACATTGCAGCGGTAAAACAGCCCGGTGGATCTGAATTATCCATGTCAGATCTTTATGATGGTTGTAAGGCTCAATCTAATAAGAACCTTGTTGCCTTTGCTAAAAAGATCAAGCCTCATTATCAATGGGAAGATATTATACTTCCTGATGATATAAAAGAACAATTGAAGGAAATAAATGGTTATATTAAATATAAAGGAACTGTGTATGATGATTGGGGATTTGACAGAAAGTTTTCCTTAGGAAAGGGATTGAATATCCTTTTTTCAGGACCCTCAGGTGCCGGTAAAACCATGGCTGCTGAGATTATCGCCAATAAAGTAGAACTGGATATCTATAAGATTGATTTATCCAGTGTAGTCAGTAAATATATTGGTGAAACTGAAAAAATTCTTAATAAGATTTTCATAGAAGCACAAACCAGCAATGCTATCCTTTTTTTTGATGAGGCAGATGCCCTTTTCGGGAAGAGAACTGAAATAAGGGATTCACATGACCGTTATGCTAATATTGAGGTCAATTATTTGCTCCAGAAAATGGAGGAACATGAAGGGATCGTAATAATGGCAACCAATTATAAAAAAAACATAGATGATGCCTTTCTGCGCAGATTACACATTACAATAGAATTTCCTTTCCCTGATGAAAAACTAAGACAAAAAATATGGACTAATATATTTCCGGAAGAAACACTCGTTGATGAGGCAGTGGATTTCAACTTCCTGGCCAATTTTAAGATCACAGGTGGGAATATAAAAAATATTGTACTTTCCGCTGCTTTTCTATCTGCATGCGATTCGAACATTATTACTATGGAACATATAATCAAAGCCACAAAACGTGAGTTTCAAAAGATGGGAAAGCTTTGTACCTCCGGAGATTTTGGAGAATATTATAAATTTGTGAAATAATTATATATAGGATTTTTTTTATGTCAGATTATACAGCAATAGCAGATGTCGGTGAGACCTTAATAGACCTGTTAAGAGTTAAAATGGAAGACCTGATCCCAAATGATTCTTCCATAGTGCTGGTTTCCCCTGGAGAGATACAGGCTAATGATACTATACGCCTGTCACTGTTCCTGTACCAGGTTAGTGAAAATGTTCATATGAGAAACCAGGAATTGCAGATATTTGATCCTGCAACACTTAATTATCCACCAATAACACTTGATCTGTTCTACATGCTTACATCATATCCTTCATCAGGAATTTCTGATGTAACTGAAAGGACAAAAGAGGAACACAGCATACTTGGCAGGGCTGTTCAGGTCCTTTATGAAAATGCCATTATAGCAGGTACTGCATTGAAAGGAAATTTAAGTGAAAAATATGATGAACTGCATATAACTATGAGTCATCTGAGCCTTGACGATATAACCAAGATATGGAATACCTTCCAGGATAAACCTTTCAGGCCTTCTGTCTGTTATCTGGTAACCCCTGTAATGATAGATTCTACTCGTATGATGAGTACGCAAAGAGTGGTATTGCAGGAAAAAAATTATACTCACATGAGAACAAAATAAGAGGATATTGTAATGGCTGTTATTATGCCTTATATAACTGATAAATATACTGCATATATGGGAGATGTCATATCCAGGGATCTTTCTCTGGCAGTATGGATCATTGATGATTATAGTAAAAAAGGACCGATAGGACACATTAAGGTAAATATAAAAGAGGGAGATATAAAACCAGTAAGGAATCTAAGTGGATATTTTATCTTTACTGATCTTAAAGATGGGAATTATACTGTCAGTATTGAATCTGATCTATATTTCTCTGAAGAAAGACTGATTGATCTATCATCCATTCCTGATAAAAAAAAACCTGTTATTGAGATCTCTGTTATACCTAAACCTGCCTATCCGTTTCGCAATAATGCAACCCTTGTTAGAGGATTGGTTGTGTCAAATGCTAATCCTGTGGTAAATGCTCAGGTAAAGGCCGTAGAAAAGGGTGTACAAACCCTGACAGATAACAACGGAGAATTTGCCTTATATTTACAAGGAAATAAAACAGAGAGCATTACCATTGAAATTAAAAAAAATGGAAATACTATGACTATTACTGTCATTATCGAAGAAGGAAAAGGGATTTCTTTACAAACCATTTCCTTCCCATGATATGTAATAAAGAAAAATAAATAAAATAAATATGGAGGTTTTTTTATGCCGGAGTATCTTTCACCAGGTGTATATATAGAAGAATTTGAGATCGGTGCAAGGCCGATCGAAGGAGTGAGTACAAGTACAGCAGGATTCGTTGGAGTCACTGAAAAGGGACTATCTGAAGGACTGCCCGAACTGGTTACAAGCTTTTCGGATTTTAAAAGAAAATTTGGGAATTATCTACCCGAGAGTTACGGAAATTACCGTTTCCTGCCATACGCTGTTGATAGCTTTTTCATCAATGGCGGCAGTAGGTGTTATGTCATGCGAGTGGCCCCTTCTGACGCCTTAAAAGCAAAAAATGAATCTGTGGACACAGGCGTTCGGATACAGCTTACGGAAGATCGAAGTACAGGTGATACAGTATTAAGTGTTGATTCACTTCACGGGATTGACATTAACAGTACGATCACAATAGAACGATTGCGCTCAGATGGTACAGTGGAATATTCAGAAACCGATTTGCCTATTTCATCATATAATTCGTCTGAGAACAAAATCACTTTGGCAGCAGATCTTGGTAACGACTATCCAAAAGATTCTACAAGTATAACTGTAACCTCGATAATGAGTGCTGGTGCTACCATGGATATCTGTGCTAACAGCAAAGGTGATTGGGGTGAAAATATCTATATAAGGGCTATTCCTGCTTCCCAGGCCAGAACGCAGATAATTGAAGTCATAGGAGATGCGATTACTTCAGATCAATACCGTATCAAAAACAAGAACGGGTTCTACCGCGGTGCTATTGTGGTATTCGATAACGGTACGGAAAAACAATACCTTCGAGTAACAGCTTTGCAGGATGATCTTATTACTCTATCAGATCATCTATCAGGAGATGGTGCTGTAGTGGATATTAGTGCAGATCCTGATCGCACCATATCAACCTGCGAATTTGCACTTCAGGTTAACTATGAAGACCAGACAGAGTTTTTCAACTACCTTTCCATGAACCCTGATACACCAAATTATTTCATGAAGGTAGTGAGCGGCAATTCCAATTTTGTGGATCTGAAATCTCCTTATAAAAATCCTGGAGAATTTACAAGTATTAATCCTTTTGATATGCCTGCCAATGATACAATTATAAATGCCAAACTTAGTATTTCATTATCCAATGGTAATGACGGCACAGTTTCAGGAATTAATTCCGGAGACTTCATGGGAGCAGATAATGGTCCTGGTAAACGATCCGGGATAAAGGCTTTTAATGACATTGATGAAGTAAGCATCATTTCCGCACCAGGTGTTACAGATGCCAATGTGCAGTTGGATCTGATTGCTCATTGTGAGAATCTTAAAGACCGATTTGCAGTCCTGGATATACCTGAAAATTACCAGAGCACTTCAAAAGTACAGGGACACCGCAGGATCTTTGACAGTTCTTATGGTGCAGCTTACCATCCATGGGTTAAAGTCTATGACCCGCTTGAAAAGCGGGAAATATTCATTCCACCATCCGGACCGGTCATAGGGATATACTCACGCAGCGACCAGACACGAGGTGTCCATAAGGCACCAGCTAATGAAGTTGTACGAGGTGTTGTTGACCTTAAATACAGGCTCAATACAGGCGAGCAGGATATTCTCAACCCCATGGGTGTGAACCTGATCCGGGCTTTCCCTGGTAGAGGGATCAGAGTATGGGGTGCACGCACTACTACAAGCAATACTCTCTGGAAATACATAAATGTCCGCCGTCTGTTCCTCTATATAGAGGAATCTATAGAAGAAGGTACGCAGTGGGTAGTCTTTGAACCAAACGATGAAAAACTCTGGGCAAGAGTAAGGGCAACTATTACTCAATTTTTAACCAGGGTTTGGAGAGATGGAGCACTCATGGGTACTAAAGCAGAAGAGGCATTCTTTGTGAAATGTGATAGAACCACCATGACCCAGGACGATATTGATAATGGCAAGTTGATATGTGTAATTGGAATATCTCCTGTAAAGCCAGCAGAATTTGTAATATTCCGCATAGCACAATGGACCGGAGGGTCTGAAGTAACTGAATAGATCGAGTAAACTGTTAGCGTTTACTATAAGATACAATAGAAAATATAAGGAGGAAAACATATGGCAAGACCTGATCCGTATAGACAATTCAGATTCCGTGTTGAAATTGATGGAATTACCCAGTCGGGTTTTAATGAATGCAGTTTTGGAGATACTACTACAGACCCTGTAGAGTATAGAGAAGGAGACGAACCACTGACATTTCGAAAACTATCAGGGTTAACCAAATACGGTAACATTACACTGAAATGGGGTATTACCGATTCAATGGAACTCTATAACTGGAGGCAGCAGATCATAGACACCGGTGCAGAAGAAGTAAGAAAGAATATGTCAATTATCCTGGTTGATGAGGCAGGCAATGATAAAGCCCGCTGGGATATTGTCAGAGCCTGGCCCACTAAATATGATCCTGCAGATTTCAGTGCTAAAGGAAATGAAGTGGCTATTGACACTCTTGAGATTGTTCATGAAGGTTTTAAACGTGTTTCATGAATTTGAGGTGGTAGTTCCTTGACATTTGAGACCGAATTTGAGTTTGTTCTACCCAGAGGATATGTGGACGAAGAAGGAAATCTCTATCAGAGAGGCATAATGCGGCTTGCTACGGCAGGTGATGAGATATTACCCATGAAAGACCCCAGGGTACAGTCAAATCCTGCTTACCTGAGTATAATACTGCTTTCAAGGGTAATTACCAAGCTGGGAGATCTGCAGACAATAAACACAAAAACTATAGAGAACCTGTTTTC
Organism: Methanosarcinales archaeon; assembly: GCA_021108405.1. Classification (GTDB taxonomy): domain Archaea; phylum Halobacteriota; class Methanosarcinia; order Methanosarcinales; family Methanocomedenaceae; genus Methanomarinus. The sequence goes on along the minus strand of JAIOQW010000101.1, from coordinate 54 downwards.
TTCTGATCTGGCATATCTACAGGAATTCTATGGAAGGATCAATGAGAATGGGAC
>JAIOQW010000005.1 GCA_021108405.1 Methanosarcinales archaeon | reverse complement strand
CTGGTAGTGAATTTGAATATTTCTGACTTAGATAAAGATAGGGCTGAATAGTTACGATTCTGTAAGCATTACTTGATGAGGTGGTAACTTTTTTTTCGATTGAGTCCATAAGATGTCTTCTTCCATCAATTTAGGCAAAATTTCACTGCAGAAATCTGTATAAAGAGAATAGAAATGTTCTGTTTGCTTCGGAAAATCTTCTATTTTTACCTCTACATTTCCAATAAATTTAGAAACATTTTCCATTTTCTTTTCATCTTTTTCAGTTTCCAATTTTTTTTGCATAAATTCAATTCGATCTTTATTCTTTTTGATGAAAAGCTCGGTTGAAGTTTTATCTGCATAATGAAATAACCATTCTAAAATTGAGCTGGTCACCGATTTTACGATAAATCCATCTGAAGTATCTGAACTCAAAGCATAACATTTTTCTTTTAAAGCTTTGTAGTCAACATCATCTATTCTTAATTCGCCCATCTTTTCTTTACTAGTGTATCGATTCTAAAGTAATAGTACAGATGGAAAATCATATTCAAATTCAATACGGTTTCGTTGCTTTGTGTATTTTCATTTGAATTTTCCAGACATTTTGTTATTTCATTTTGGAATCGCTGTACTAGTAATTGGTTCCTTATATCGTGGATTTATAAAAAAACCAGATGTATTTTTTAAAATTTCATCTCTTTTTATAGAATTAAAATCATCCATGATTGAAAAATAATAATCTAATGTATTTATAGATGGTTTGCTGATGTATTTAATATGGGCAGGATGCATTATTTCTAAAAAATCAAGCCCATCTGAAAGTTTGTATTTTTTCAATAAGCGCAATTTTCCAAAAGTAAGATCCTCCAATTCTTTTAATTCCCAATATTTTATTTTAAATGGAGGTTTATTATTTTCAATGAAGTCACCTATATAATTTTTACATGGATTTGATAAAAAATTAGACACAATAATAACTAATTTATCTGGTCTTTCTGCGTTTGCCCAACTTAAAGCACCTTGTATTTTTTCAGGGGGAACACCTTTCAAATAATGTTTACATTCAAAAAACCATTTTTCTGTAGATATTTTTTTATCAATATCTTTAACAAACATTTCACATTCAATGTCTCTACCGTTATCAGAAGGACTCGTCTTTTTCCCAGTTCCCTTTCTCCAATTGATATTTTTGAAATCCAATTCTTTTAATAATTCAAAACAAAATCCCTCAAACTCTGTCTCAGATAAATGATTAAATGAAAATTCTTTTGCCACAATCCTAAAATGGTGTCTAATTATAAATATCTTATTAATTAGCATTAATATATGAAAATCCATGCCTAATTTGTATTTGAATAAAAAAAATCCTGAGTAGTACTATCTCACTATACGAGCATGAAATCCATATCATCTTCAGTCATATACTGGAGTGCACCCCGAAAACCGGACAATTGGTTAAGCACCAAAAATCTTTGGGTTGTATGCATTAAACTCACTCATCCCTAAAGACACAGATGGTGAGTAACATCAAAGAAAAATAGACTTTTACCAAGACCTTCAACTTATAATTTATCCTCATAAGCTTGTGGAAATATTTTCTCGAGCTCATCGATCAAAGGTGGAAGGTCCTGGGTGATAGTCTGCCAGACAATATCCAGGTTGATGTCGAAATAACCATGAATAAGACGATTTCTCATGCTGATAATGTTCAACCATGGAATCCTGGGCAATTGCTCACGGCATTCTTTTGTTACTTTAGAGGCTGCTTCCCCAATAATTTCAATGTCCTTGATAATGGCGAGTGTTAACATTCTATTAGCATCGAGAGAAGCTCTGGTTTTGTTCTGAGTGAATAATATAGCTTCTCTTGCAGCATCTAACATATGATGTAGACGTACAAGATCATCCTTCTGCATACTGAACCTCTGCCGAATTAATTACTTCTTGTCTGAAATACCGGCTCAAATCTTGTGGTGTTCTTATATCCACTTTGCGTCCAAGGATATCTGTCAGTTCAATCTCCATACCAGCTAACCGTATTAGCCCAGGAATATGATCTGGGTCGAATTCTACAAGCATGTCAATATCACTATCTGGTCTGAAATTCTCTCGCAGAACCGAACCGAAAAGCGATAGTTTGTAGATGTGGTTTCGCTTACAGAATTCTGTTATCTTTTTTTGAGGGATTTTAATTTTTTTTCTCTGGTCCATTAATACACCTTCATTATCTTTGCAGTTCTCAATCTGGATATTTATGTGATATTTATTTGTGTAATAGGATGTATGTGTTACCTCATCGGGACATGCTCTATCATTTGTCTTTGTAGCTCCGGCGTTACTACAAGATAACTATTCATTGTTGTAAATACACTTGAATGCCCTAATCTTGCAGCAATAACTTTGATATTGACACCATGAGCAAGTAAGTGAATAGCTAATCCATGTCTCCACATATGCGGATGCAAGGCTCTACCTATAGCCTGCTCCCATTGCTTAACCTTATACCTTGCTCCATACCTTGTCAAATGTCCTGTCTTTGACTTATGTGATGAGAATATAAACTCTGTATGCTCAGGCTTGTCAATCAGGTAGTGATTTTTTAAATCCGATATTATCATATCACTTACTGGAATATTCAGCCAAAAATCACGCTTGTCAACGTACATGTTTATAATTTTAGTATCAAAATCTATATCCTTCCATCTCAAGCTTAGAACATCAGATATCCTCCCTCCGGTCTCCCACATAAGCCCACATAATAGTTGATCCTTCCCTGAGAGTGAATAATAGATCTTTTTGAATTCATCAAAAGTTATGTGTGGTGGAAGATCTCGCTCAGTTCTAACCTGGATGTTAGCTTTAGAGTAATTTATGATATTTGTCATTTACTCAACACAATTATCTAATGGTTAGTAATGCACATATAACTAACCATTACCTAAGTAAATTGTGTAGTAAATGGAGGGTAAAAGTATATTTTTTTTTAATCTTACTCACCATTTTGTATGTAAATGGTGAACAAGTTTAATGCGTACAGTCTAAAGATTTTCGTTACATAATCAATTGTCCGTTTTTTGGGGTGCACTCCAAAATCGCCTCCATTCAGAGTTGAGGTTCAAATAAAAGGATATACATATGAATTCGTTTATACTATGTGACTAATGTTAAATCGTAATCTTACAACTGTCATAACAATTTGGCTTATTAGTGTGTTTGGTGCCATAGCTCTTTTTTTAATCATTGATGCGACATTAGCAACTGGTGAATTTTTAGGTTTCAAAGTGGCGGGAGGCCTTGCTGGATCCATAGTTATTTTCCTACTTCTTTTCCGCTCTTACCGTTTGTTAGGTAGGAGCAACCTTCAGGTTTTTCTTGTATTTAATGGAGAGGAGCCCGTATCCATCGAGCAGTCGAAAATTACTTACCAGCTTTTAAATGGCGACAAGAACGATGAAGCCAAATCAGCGCAGTTGATTGAGCAGTTTGGTCAAAAATACATACTAATCCCAAATATCAACTTAGATGATTTCGTACAAATAAAAATTGAAGCGGATAATGGTATTTGGGTCAGTGACAAGGTTGTTTCAAGTATAAGACATCTTAAATTCAAACGACTTGAAGATTAATTAGAATTATATTTGGATTTTAAGATAGCTGTGACTTTTCGTAAATTATTTATGTCAATAATTGGTAAGAAAAGAAGTAGCAGAGTGTGAGATAAAGGATATTCCCCATTTGAAGAAAAGGTATGATGATTATCTCAGGGCTGCAAAATGGCTAAAACTGTGCATTGCAAGAATTCCTTAAAAAACAGGGCACCAGTTATTAAATATGACAACATATAGTCATTCGATAAATTATAGATTTAATTCAGCCAATAAATAAACTTCAAATCCATCGATTGATTCGACCTAAAATTAATCGAAAAATAGAACCCGTTGGCAGCAATTGCCGGCGTAAAGACAAAAGTTATGGAGGATAAAATGAATAAAGAAAAAGGATTTAACATAGACCCATCTTGGAAGGGAGTTATTAAGTGGGGAGGACTCTCTTTGCCCCCTTCGGAGTCTTGCTGGAGGTCCCAATCATACTACCATTTTTCGGATTAGTCCTAACAGCCGTCTGATATGTTTTACAGCTCTACATGTTCATGTGATTTGAGGACGGAACAATCGGGATATCTCTATGCAGATCTCTCAGCTCACTGCAGCAATTCCGGAGAAGGCCTTAATTATCCCGGCCGGAGCACTTTACAATCATTATATTTAACATTATATCTATTAACCTTTTGATCATTATGTGTGAACTAACTGCAACCTTAGTTGATGGCAATAAAAGAGAAATATTGATGGAAGATGTGATACGTCTGGATGTGAAAGGTAATGAAATTACCATTACCGGAATATTCGGGGATACTATGACAGTCCATGGAATAATAATGAGTGTAGATATCGCCAAACAGGAAGTACTTATAAATCCTCGCTAGCGCTCGGATTAAATAAATGCCTTTATATCTTCTTATACGTCAAGTAAACAAAAAGTTAATGAACATTAAAATCATAAGATAATATGCAAATGAGGTATCAAAAACATGCTAAAAAGAGCAGTTATAATCGCAAAAGGTGATGTTCAAAGAGTAGGTTATAGAGATGTTGTTGAGCGAGTAGCTCGCAAAAATAATATCACTGGCACTGTCTCTAATATCGAACCTTATGATGTAATGATCATTTGTGAAGGTGATATGAAATATATCGAACCTTTTATAAATCAGATCAGGATCAAGAAATATCCTATCGAAGTAGAACATCTTGATATTACCTTTGAAGATGCAACAGGAGAATTTACTTTCTTTAAAATAAAACGCGGTGATATGACCGAAGAACTGGGTGAACGTCTTGATGTTGCAAATTCTAAATTGATAGAAATGATTGGAAAACAGGACATAATGATTGATAAACAGGACATAATGATTGATAAACAGGATATAATGATTGATAAACAGGATATAATGATTGATAAACAGGACACAATGATAGATTTACAAAAAGAAACAATAGATACTATCAAAATAGAAGGAGAAAAAACCAGAGAAACCATAACTACCCATATATCACAGGAAGTCGCGGATCTTAGATATGAGATCGAACATGTAAAATTAACACTTGCAAAAGTAGTGGAAAAAGTAGGCGTATCAGAACAATAAAATTCCTGATTTGATAGCTTTTTAACACAGAGATGCGAAGTATGTTATTCTTCTTCTTTTCTTATTCGCGTCATGACGTCTTTGCGTTTTAATTCAAAACGAGACTAACTTTCAGTAACCCATTTTTAATGATAATTGGTTAATTTCTAAACATATTCCATATACAATAACAAAACAAAAATACCATCCATACCATTACTTATCTTAGTATATCAAGTATAACCTGATATATCGAAAATGCTCACTTCGTTCACATTTTCTAATCTTCGGCTTTTTCAAAGCCTCAGTCAAGAAAATCCGACCGAAGGGAGGATTTTGTTTACAGGAGCTATATCATGCAAAAAATGACACCTGCCATGCGCCAGTTCTATGATGCCAAAACACAACACCCGGATGCCCTTATATTATTCCGGATGGGTGACTTTTATGAGTCATTCGGTGAAGATGCAGGTACAATTGCCAAAGAACTGGAAATAACACTTACCACCCGGGGCAAAGGTAAGGACGGTGAAAAAATGCCTTTAGCAGGCATACCTTACCATGCATTAGACAATTATCTACCCCGATTAATAAAAAAAGGATATAAAGTTGCTATCTGCGAACAGCTTGAAGACCCAAAAAAGGCCAAAGGCCTGGTCAAACGTGGTGTGGTCAGGGTAGTCACACCCGGTACTGTTATTGACTCATCCATGTTCTCTGATCCTGGCAGCAACTACCTCATGACCGTGGTTGAAAAAGAAAAGAAAAATGAAAAACAAAATGAATATGGGATATCTTTCATTGACATCTCTACAGGAGAATTCATAACCACCCGGGTAACAGATGCACCGCCATATGATAAGGTTGCAGGTGAAGTTGTCAGGATGCATCCTACCGAATGCATACTGCCATCTTCACTATTTAAATCACAGGAATTTACCGATAAACTAAAAGAGAACTCTTCACTGATCATTAACCAGTATAGTGATGAGATATTTGAACATAACAATGCTAAAGAGCGCCTTATGGATCATTTCGGCACTACTACACTGGAAGGTATGGGTCTGGAAAACATGCCTGCTGCAACTTGCGCTTGTGGGGCCGCACTGGCCTATGTACTTGAGACCCAGATGAGGGGGTTAGACCATATACGTATCCCGAGATTATATTTTGATGATCAGTTCATGATACTGGACCCCATCACACTACGCAACCTGGAATTGATCAGGAACGTACGTGACGGGTCTACGGATTCCTCACTACTTAAAATACTGGACCGTACCAGCACTTCAATGGGTTCGAGACTGCTTCGAAAATGGCTGCTTACTCCCCTGATCCACCCATCGGATATCAACCGCAGGCTGGACAGTGTCCAGGAAATGACACAAAACACCCTTATGCGCTACGACCTGCGCTCCCTTTTAGCAAGTATCAAAGATATAGAGAGGCTTATTGGCAGGATAGTATACGGCAATTCAAATGCCAGGGACCTGGTAGCTTTGCGCACCTCACTTAGTGTCCTGCCCGGCATTAAATTATCCATCCAGGGAGCAGGTATCAAATCAGGACTATTGACATCTATAAATAATGGAATATGCGATTTTACAGAGCTTACCGAATTGCTGGGGCGCTCTATTATAGACGAGCCCCCTGTCAGTATACGTGAAGGCGGTTTTATAAAGCCGGAATATAATACCCAACTGGATGAACTCAAGGACATGGCAGCTCATGGTAAGGACTGGGTAGCCGGACTGCAGAAGCAAGAACGCGAGCGAACAGGTATCAAATCCTTGAAAATAGGATACAACAAGGTATTCGGGTATTATATTGAAGTAACAAAATCGAACCTATCCCATGTACCTGATGAATATATACGCAAACAGACCACTACCAATGCCGAGCGCTTCTTTACACCGGAATTAAAGGATAAAGAAGGTATAATACTGCGCGCAAATGATAAGCGGGTTGCCCTGGAATATGACCTGTTTATCGAGATCACGCAAATGATAGCAGACCATGCTGCGCAGCTCCAGGAGACTGCCAGTCTGATTGGTGAGCTGGATGTCATTACTAACCTTGCAGAAGCTGCAGTAAATAATAAATATATCAGGCCCGAGATCAATGAAACATGTAATATCCTAATAAGGGATGGACGGCATCCCGTAGTTGAGCATTCACTAAAGGGCGGGTTTGTTCCAAACGATATCCATATGGACTGTGACAGCAATCAGTTCCTACTTTTAACAGGGCCTAATATGGCAGGAAAATCCACATATATGCGCCAGAGTGCTCTTATAGTTATTATGGCACAAATGGGGAGCTTTGTGCCAGCTTCCTATGCCTCAATAGGAATAGTGGACAGGGTGTTTACAAGAGTCGGGGCCTTTGACGACCTGGCCAGCGGCCAGAGTACCTTTATGGTAGAGATGGTCGAGCTGGCAAACATCCTGAACAATGCTACTTCAAAAAGCCTGATCCTGCTGGATGAAATAGGCCGTGGTACCAGTACATTTGACGGATATAGCATTGCACGTGCGGTAGTGGAGTACATCCATAATAAGGGACGTACAGGTGTCAGGTCGCTCTTTGCTACACACTACCATCAGCTTACCAGCCTGGAAGGAACACTCAAGCGTCTTACGAACTATCACATAGCAGTAAAAGAAGAGGGACACGATCTGGTATTCTTACGCAAGATCATACCAGGTGCTACTGATAAAAGTTACGGCATCCATGTAGCCAGATTGGCAGGAGTACCGCTGGCAGTGACAAAAAGAGCAAAAGAAGTATTAAATGAAGTAGAATCCGAAAACCTTGGATCAAAGTCAGGATCTAATGTCAGATATACCCAGTTAATGCTGATCGACCCTGGTATGGATAACCCGACTCCTGATGACCCGGTACTTGAAGAACTAAAAAGCCTGGATATTGATGCCATGACGCCTATAGATGCACTGACTACACTGAATAACCTGGTAAAAAAGATAAAAGGACAGACCCAACATGAAGAGGATACACCTCCTGGATGAAGCTACCATAAATAAAATAGCAGCCGGAGAGGTGATAGAGCGGCCTGCTTCTGTGGTCAAGGAGCTCATAGAGAACTCTATCGATGCCGGAGCTACTGATATCAAAATAGAGGTCAAAGGAAGTGGCATCCAGTCGATCCAGGTTACTGATAACGGCTGTGGTATGAGCAAAGATGATGTATCCATGGCTTTTCTAAAACATGCCACATCCAAGATCAATAATGCCCGTGATATTGAGAAGGTCATGACCCTGGGCTTTCGGGGTGAGGCACTTTCATCTATTACAGCAGTAGCCAGAGTGCAGATCATCACCTGCCGTGAAAATGACCTGGCAGGTACCAGACTGGTGATACATGGCCCGGATGTTGTGAGTATCAGCGATATCGGGGCAGCTAAAGGTACTTGTATACTGGTAAAGGACCTGTTCTATAATACTCCTGCACGCAGGAAGTTCTTAAAAAAAGAAAAGACCGAACTGGCGCTTATTGTGGATAATATCACAAAGAATGCACTGGGTCATAACAATATTTCATTCTCACTTTCACATGATGGTAGAGAACTGTTCAGCTTTCCTGCATCAGGTGGGATATTTGATACAATAGTACATGTATATGGTCCCAAGACTGCAAGGGAACTGATACCTGTGAATAATAAGACTGATCTTGTACAGATCACCGGATATATTTCAAGACCAGGATATACCAGAGGTGGTAAGGACCATCAGGTTTTCTTTATAAATGGTCGGGTTGTGAGTTCAAAGGCTATAAGTGATGCTCTCAGGCTTGGATATTATACTATGATACCAGGTGGCAGATATCCTGTAGCAGTGTTGAAAATATCCATGGATACCATGGAAATAGATGTGAATGTTCACCCTACAAAACAGCAGGTAAGGTTCAGTCACGAACTTGCCGTAAAGGAATGTATAGCAGACGCGTTACGATTCGCCCTGGCATCTCATGAACTGATCCCAAATAAGAAAAAACAGGATCAGATGGTACTATCGCAGCCAGAGACGGGAGAGCAGGGTCCGGATAAAGAATTGATCATCAGAGAGGAACAGTCCGGATTTAAAGTGCCTCCTACAGATACTAACCGGAGGTTAAAGCGTACAGAACGCTACCTGCTAAAGACTACAGAACAATGTGAGATATCTTCTGATATACAGATACTGGGTCAGGTAGATAAGGTTTATATAATTGCCAGTACTGGAGATGGATTTATTATCATTGACCAGCATGCAGCACATGAGCGTATCCTTTACGACCAGGTGGAAGGGTCACTAAGAAAAGGAACACAGGAACTGATCACTCCAATTAACCTTGAACTTAGCTCAAAAGAAAAAGTGCTGATAAAGGAGTACATCCCTTTCCTGGAGACCTTTGGTTTTATTATCTCTAAATTCGGGCCGGATTCCTTTGCAGTAACCTCGATCCCTACTATACTTGGGAAATTGGAAGATCTTACAGTGGTGCATGATATTATTTCAGATATTATTTCACAGGGGAGGATAAAGGATGAAACCGGAATTGCCCGGGAAGTTAGTAGAAGCGCTGCCTGTAGAGGTGCAATTAAGGCCGGAGCTGCTTTGAGCAATGAGCAGATGAAGAGCCTTATAACCCAGCTTTATCTGAGCAAGAATCCTCATACCTGCCCTCACGGCCGGCCTACTATAGTAGCATTTTCCCGGAATTATCTGGATAAGATGTTCAAAAGGAAATAGTGCAACTAATCATCAATTTTAAAAATTCTCTTTTTATCAGTTATGGATATCCTGTGATGCGGTACAAGGACCTTATTGCTTGGTGCATTTATTGTGATCACATTATCAGAAATATCAACAACTCTTCCTGAATGATATTGATTATCGAATGACCATAGTACCTTTACACGATCACCTATCGTTATTTTTTCGTTTTGCAATTTAATCATACTAATATAATACAAACATGTTAATAAATGTTGTGTTTTGATCGGAATCTCCTAATAATTTTTTTTTACTTCAATTTCTGAGTTCGTTTCAAACGCCTTGATTTCAATTTATACTACTCCGCAAGTGTAATTTGGAACTCTATATGACTGCCATAGAGAGCAAAGAGGATACAGAGAGGAAAAACTCTTTAATCTCTGTGTTCTCTGTGGCTATCATTTTTGCCCTTAGATTTGAAGTGGGTACGAAAGTCAAAAACCCCGGACGTTGCTTCGCTTTATTCAGGACATCTAATGAGTGCATATTTATTTTCATAAAAAAATAGGCATAAAAATCTTAAAAAATGAATAATTAAACTGTTGGTTCTTCTTCTTGCATATAATCAGTTACAATCGTAATTAATTTTTTTATTGTATCATTACAGTTTTTAAAATTTAATCTATCTATTATTTCATAACCTTCTTTTCTAATTATATCACTAATTAAAGCATGTAAAAATGATTGGGTTGCAGAATCAACTTTGTTAAAATCTAGAATAACAACCTGGTGGTTTTTGAGGGCTGGGATTATTTCATTTATTCTTAATTCTCTAGCAACGTCCTTGTTTTCAGCAAAGTTGCCTGTTTTGGGGAATAGTTCTATTTCTTTCATATGAATCTTGGTTTTTTAAATCTCTTCTTCTTTTTTTCTTTTATATTTTTTCGATACGTCTTTTTTATTAAATCAAGAAGTTGATCAAAAATTTGGTGTTTGTCTAAACAAATATCAATTCCAACTGCTGTACCTTGCCAATATGGTAGTTTTTCTTTTTTTGAACATCTGTCATTGAAAGGATCTGAATATAAAATTATTTTCTTTTTTTTAACTGGCGTTCGTAATAACTTATACATTGCGTCACCACTATACATAACGAAAAAATCCCTGTTTACTTTTGCTATGGATTTTATAAAGAATAAACCTGCACCAGCATTAAATTCGGTACCACCAATATTTGTAGTAGTTCCTGTTATCCCGGGAGTCAAAGCCATTTTAATTGCATCAATATCTGATTCAATGTTATAGGATTTACTAATTGCTTCTTTAATCCCTATTCCATTGTCTACCACACCAATCCTTATAGTGTTGCTTTTTTTATAATATTGTGCGGATATAATTGCACCGGAATTAGATTTTGAGTGTTCAAAAACATTTCGCACTAATTCGCTTATTACATATTTAATTGGATTAACCTGTTCAGGTTCCTGGTGCAATAAAGGAATCATGTCCTTAATAAAATTATTTAGCTCATCCGAATTCTTAATAATAGTAATAGGTATAAAGCGTCCCGATGGATCATGTTCAACTATATTTATACCGGAATCATATCCGAGGATTTTGAATAAACCAATCCTCTCAAAATAATTTTTTGATTTTGTTTCTAAAGTCTGGATTTTTAGATTTGATTTGTTTTTTGTTGATAACCACAGTGCAGAAATCATGCATAAAACAATAGGGTGAACTGAAACCCATTTTTCATTAAAAGTGATTTCAAGAGATGAGTTGTCATCAATGTCAATAGAGTCTAAAAAAGGATCTATATTTCCTAGGAATGCACTATTTGGTAAATGGATTTTCATATTTGCTTTTAATTTGTTTTTAGTATATATATAGTTTGTTAAATGCCTGGATTCCCGGTATTTTTTAGTTCTTTTTGTATAGAGCTCTTTTATGTTATATATATAGTTTATTAAATACCTGGATTCCCGGTAATTATTGTTCGTTTTTCTTCAGTGTTTTTTTAAAATATAAATAGGACGCATAAAAAATATTCAGCAGTCACTATACCCCGGACTTAAAGTCCAAGGCTTGTTTATGAACCTCAGCCTTTCGGTTTTCTTTCTTGTCCGGCAATATATTTTTCAACAACTTCCCAACCATGACCAACACTTCAATGATAACAAGAGACACTTGCTTATATTGCAAGTAGAGAGAGAATAGTTGGAACGTTTGTTATATTCGGTTCAGTAATCATGACACTATATATAATATCAGCAATTCCATATACCCATAAGTGCTGTTGGTACTCATTAAAGAAGCGAATTTTTTTTCTTTATCTTAGTATATCAAGTATAACTTGATATATTGAAAATGCTTCGCATTTCTAATCCTCCATTCCTCTGGAATGTCAGACGAAGATTCTACGAATTTTCTAATCTTCAGATCCTTTGGATCTTCAGTCAATAAAATCCGAGCGTTAGCGAGGATTTTATTTACTATAAATTAATTTTACTTAGAATTCAAGAGGAAGCTCAATTTTATCTCCGGTTGATTTTGCCTGATCAGCGAGTTCGTATGCTTTATTATACTGACAAGCCACAACTTCCCATGATACAACATTATTTAAATATTGATTAAGATTCCCACTAAACTCTTTACGAAGTTGTTCATTACATGCCAGTTCGACTATATTATCCCTAAGCATCTGTTTGTTAGTGAATAAAAGCCCTCCCTTGCTCGCTAATGTCTGGGCAGTTAATCCTTCCATTGGTGCTGTGGTAATAAATGGTTTATTCAGTGCAATAACCCTTGCCAGTGTACCTGATTGTGTTTCATCAAGAGAAGGTATTACTATGAAATCACATACAGCCATGATCTCATAATACGGATCACCGAATGGAACAAATTCATAAAAATGGGCCAGGCCCTTATTTTCCAGTACTTCTATACCGTTCTTATATTTTTCATAATCCTGTTTATGGTTTACATCCCGCATTGCACCGGCTGCCAGCAGGTCCCATTCCACACCTGTACGCTCATCGATCTCTTTAACGATCTCTTCCCACATATCAGTAAGTATATCCCAACGCTTATTGGATTGTATCCAGCCTACCAGACCTACCAGGTGATTGCTGATATACGGATACTTATCAAGCCCTATCTGTTTTCGAAGTTCAGGGATCTTTTGTGTCATCCATAGTTTATCAGGCCTGGCTCCGTGGGGAACTATCATGATATTACGCGGGGTTTTCCATCCGTATCCTGAAAAGGTCCAGTCCAATCTCCATTTTTGATAATGACACTTGAATAGTACTAAATCCGCACGCTCACACATCTCATAGATGAAGTTCGCTTCATAATCCCTGAGCCAGCCATGGATAGTATGAGGCTCAATAATAGTAGGATATTTATTTATTGCATCCAGCAGATCCAGGAATCCTTCATTTATATCCCCTTTTCCCCTGTCATCGTAATATTCGTATAACCCATATTCATGCTCCAAATGTATTACATAAGGGTCTAATTCATGTATTTTTTTATATACGGCCTTCCACCAATCGTGTTTTGACATATCAATGATAGGATAAACTCCCTCACCCTTACCGTCTATATGACTTATAACAAATACATCCCTATCAGGGTTTGCTTTTTTTATAAATTCGCATGCTTCTTCACAGAATGTTGCAATACCACAAAGTCGTGGAAGATAACTTGATATCATAACGATCGGACGTTTATCTTTCATAATCAGGTCCCCTTCTTAATTATTAGAACTGTAATATGTAGGATATGTAATAAACATATGGTATTTGCCTAAATACCATAGCAGGTTTTAACTGGATAAAATCAGCATAAGGGCTAAATAGAAATAATAACACAATCGTGTAGTGTCAGATTCAGGTAAAGCCTACCGGTGGGAGGATCTACCTGTATAAGGGAGGTTTTTTAAGTAATAATTTTCGGTATAGACATTGCAAAAGGCTCTGTGTGGGCCAAAAAAACTCCGGTATATGCCGTAGTGGTACACAGAGATGCCGGGGTAGAACACTACCGTATGATCACTCTGCATAAACTTATAAGAATGATCCATCAACTAAAACCACATATACTGGCTATAGACAATATCCATGAACTCACTCGCAACAGACGCGATCTGATATCATTTATGAGAAGACTTCCTGCAGACACTAAGCTGGTTCAGGTAACCGGGGGTAAACAATTGAGATCACTGGCAGAACTGGCACGCAACCATGGTCTGTCCTTTAATAAATTTGACCCGCTTCAGGAAGCTGAAGTATGTGCAGCTTTGGCATCTATAGATGTGGGTGTAGAGGTTATGGTCTTCGAAGACAGGATTAATATCAAAGTAAGCCGTGCACGATCTCTTGGAAGAGGTGGATGGAGCCAGAACCGCTACCGCAGGAAGGTACATGGCAATGTCAGAATGAAAGTGCGAGAGATCGAGGATGTGTTAAAAGAACTCAAGAGAGAAAAGCACATCAACTTCACCTCAAATATTATTAAAGGATTCGGTGGATATGTACGTGGAGAGTTCCAGGTAGACGCACCTCGCAACCAGATCCCTGTAAGTTCAGCAAAATACGGGGATGTCAGGATCAAGGTATATGAAGTTGAACGGGATGCTATTCAATTCAGACCCCTGTCAGAACGAAAGCGCAAATATGTAATTGTAGGAGTCGATCCCGGGACTACAACCGGGCTTGCACTGCTGGACCTTAAAGGCGATCTTATAAAACTCCACAGCAGCAGGAACATCTCTATTTCAGGGGTGATCGAAATGATCGTAAAATATGGCAGACCATTAATAGTAGCTACTGATGTTAGTCCTATCCCGGGAACAGTAGAAAAGATCCGCCGTACTTTCAATGCCCTCTCAGGAGAACCGGGCGAGTCATTAACTACAGTAGATAAGATAAATCTGGCAAAACCATACGGTTATAGCAATGATCATGAACGAGACGCGCTTGCTGCAGCAGCTCATGTTATCAGGCGGTATAAGAATAAATTCGACCAAATACGAAAAAAGATCCCTATACCAATTGATCCGGATGAGAGTATAGCTCTGGTAATGAGAGGGGGTACTATAGATAGTGCAATTGCGAAATTGACTAAACACGAGACTTCCCGGGAGGAGAAGGAAGATAAGGAAATCTCCCATCAACCAGATGAAAGGATCAACCAGGTGAGAAGGACTATAAAATGTCAGCAGGAAACTATTGATAATCTTAAGATCTACCAGCAGGAACTCAAATCCCGGATTAAACAAAAAGATGATATGATTGCCAATCGCAATGAAAAGATACAGTACCTTAAATCAAAAGATTATAAACAAATGCGAAGGGACAAAGAGATCAAGTTTCGTGAGAACAAGATACGCCAGCTTCAAAAGACAATAAGGGAAAAAAACCAGAAGATAACTGCACTAAGTGAACATATGGATAAGCTCAAACAGGTAAGGAACCTGGAGATCAGCGGACGGACCGTTCCTATAAAAATAGTTTCCTCTTTTACCAAAGAAGCTGTTATCTCCTTACAGGAAAAGTATGGTATTAATCAGGGTGATGTTCTGTTCTTTAAAAATGCCAGTGGTGGAGGACCTGCGGTTGTAGACCTCCTGTTTCAATATGGTATCAGGGCTGTGATATTTCGGGGTGAACTGGCACATAATGCTATTGAAGAATTTTATAAAAAAGATATACCTTTCTTCAATGTGAACTCACTTTCGGTATATTATGTGGATGATTTTGGTGTAGTGGATCCTGATGAATTGGAAGACTCCGAACAGGTGTTCTTTAATGATCTTAACAAGAGGAAGAAAAAGGAAAAGGAACAGCAACTGGACAATCTGGTTGAGGAATATAAGAGTGAGCGTCGTAGAGGTGCGTAGTTTTTCAAGAAATTTTTAATAATTCTGGTTTTCCATACTCTTCTACGTCAGGTAAATAGTATCCATTTCAAAAAGTATGGTATTTTGACATTTGTGATCGGTTAAGGAATTTTAATCCGTGTTAATCTGTGTTACCTGCACGCCCTTTAGGCGTAGCAGGCACTCAACTCCGTAGGAGTTGGGTGTATCCGTGTCTGAAAAAAATATTTTCTGACTTTATCAAGATTACTTTCTATTCTATATAATGTATAACCCTGGATAAGAATCGTAAACAATGTACACTTTCTTGTTAGAATGTACTTTTTTTTAGACACAGATTAACACGGATTTACACAGATTTTTCAAGAGGCAATATTTCATTAAAAAAATTAGTAAATTATCATGATTCTTAAAGAGGTACTAATTACCCTTAGATTTGAAGTGGATACGGTAAATACAACCATCGATGGCATTGCATGGAAATTTCTTTATCATCTAGACGGTTAGAAGCAAATTATCCACCTTTCCCATAATAGATGAATGCATTTGCAGAATTCCAATTCTTTATGACATTTAACCCTTTATGAATTTCACGACGCAATTCCTCTGATTCCAGGTACTGGCACATCAATCAGATAAATGTCACTGTTCCTATAATTCTTATAAAAATCAAAAACAACAGCCATTTTGGATCCATCAGGACTCATTGCTGTACTACCTATTGTACCATACGCATATGGGACGCTAAGCAATAATTCTTTATGACTTCCATCTGATTCCATGATCCAGATTTCTGATTCTTCATCGTAATTATACTCCTTTGTATAGATATACTCAGATGTTGATAGTGTTTTATACACAATACGCTTTCCATCAACACTCCAACCGCGAATGAAATCGATTGTTGGACTAGATGTTAGACGTTTTTTATTGCTGCCATCACTGTTCACGACCCAGATATCATGATTATCACGGTTGGAATATCCAGACATATATATTATCTTCCCACCATCCGGACTTATTACCGGATTCACATTATAGCCGGAATCATTTGTCAATTGTGTCTTGTTTCTTCCATCTGCATCCATGATCCAGATATCAATGTTTTCACTATGGGTCCCGGGGAGTAACGTTGAGTTCGAATATACTATTGTATTCCCGTCTGGACTCCATATTGGCCGGGGGGATGAATTGGTACTATCTAAACCAGATGCAATATTTGTAGTATTACTCCCATCCACGTCCATCACCCATATATCTGAATACATCAGTGAACCTGCACACAGTATGGTTCCACTGAGCCATTCGGGTTCATACTCTGACTCAACACGTTCCCATGTACCCTGTCCCCTTGTCACAGTACCGTTTTTCCACCACACTCCATACGAATCGGAAGCATAATGTGTTACATAGCATATCTTTGCCCCATCATGATTTAAAGTTGGGCTTGAATAGTGTGCTCTATCTAATGATATCACTTTTTTCTTGTTCCCTGCATCCATATCCATGATCCAGAATTCTATATTCGAATGATTCCTATATTTAAACACTATCTTGTCAGCATACACAACCGGATGGCTGCCATGTGCCAGTTGGGTTAGATTGCTGCCATCTGCATCCATAACAGCAACCACACTGTCCGAACTGAGGCGCCCGGGACCCACATCCGGTCGTAATACAAAGATTATCTTTTTCCCGTCAGTACTCCACCCTGGGTCCTCGTCCGGGCCTGGATTTGTGGTGAGCCTTGTTCCATTGTATTGTAAGATAAGATCCTCTAATTCTGATTGCATAATATCATGTTTCACTGGAGATGGCAGCATCAAGAGGCTAATTATTATTAACCCTGATGATAAAACAAACAATACAATAAGCGCTAACAGCTTTTTGGGTGTTGTATTTGTTGTTACTCCTTGTAGTGATATTGTTCCAATATATCCGCTCAAAGCTCCAACACCTGCACAACTGGATGCAAGCATAAGCTTTACTATCAGCTCAATGAATTCAGGTTTCCTGAGATAAAATCCAAATCCCACATCCAGAAGTGTTTCAAGGATGGTCAGTGTCCAGATCATATAACCAATCAACAGACCTTTTTTCCAGGATCTGTACCTATATCCCAGGATTATTGCAATGGGTATCGATATCACCACTAATCTCCAACACCCGTCTATGCTCCAGGGAACTAACCATGAGAATAAATCGTCCACTATCAAGGTCGTTCACCAGCCAGACATGCCCACTCAGGTACACTGATAGCCATCACTACCGCTCCAAAACCTGGTGCACTGTGAGTGGGTGGTGGTATATCTTCTGATGGTTCAATTCTTGTTTCTGGTTCACCTGATATCTTTTAAAAAACAATTGTCCATCCTTGTCTTGAAGCCTCATTCTTTGTATAGCTAACTCCGTTCACTTTCAACCCTTTACTATCAAGTAAAGTAATAATTCCACCTTTATTAGACAACT
>JAIOQW010000127.1 GCA_021108405.1 Methanosarcinales archaeon | reverse complement strand
CTCCAAAACTTCCAAGGCCGGCAAGGTAAGCTGCATGCTTGTGGGAGAAAAAGGCTGTTGGTCTTTCGATCAGTACATTAATATCCCCGTAACCATCCCTGGGAACAAAAATTGAAGGGTATCCCTTCGTGTTTAAAAAGCCGGATAGCAAGTACCCGTACTGATCAAGCATGATATTAATAGTACGGTAAAGTTCATGATAATAGATAGATGGAGTAGTTTCAATAATGGGGAGGGTGACAGGCAGGCCAATGACAATGACAGAAGCTGCATTTGGAAAAATATGCTGTGGATAAAATGGTTCAGGTATCCACGGCTCAAATAAGGGTAGAGTCCAACGCTCAACAGATGCTATTCCTACTATGGGGATATCCAGTTGAGCACATTTATTCAGGATTTCATCTTTAAGGGAATCATTCATTTGATTAGATCAATGGTAATCTAAGTTTAAGGGTTTTACTGAAAGGGACATATGTTATTGTAATGATAATCCTTGATAATCACTCTATTGAGACGATACAGGAGGTGTAAAAACTCTTGCCAGGAGTTCTTTATCTACCATGAGCAATCCACTGCCGTCTTCCCCGACAAGTCTCAACCTGGATAGAATCTCATTATCATTACCTTCTTCTTCTATCTGTTCGGTAATAAACCACTGGAGAAATATATTAGTAGCATGATCCTTCTCCAAAATAGCAAGATCAACAAGATCATTAATGGATTTTGTGACAAACTGCTCATGTTTCAAAGTCTTCTCAAACATATCCAGAGTCGATTCGAATTCAGTGGCAGGCTTATCAATCGCTTCGAGTTTTACCTGTCCACCTTGATCGTTGATGTAGTCATAGATCTTCATTGCATGGGCCATTTCCTCCTGATACTGAACCATGAACCAGTTGGCAAAACCCTTAAGCCCGCTATATGAACTATAAGCAGACATGGACATGTATAGGTATGCTGAATAGATCTCTTTGTTCAACTGATTATTCAGCGCATCCGTCATCTTTTCACTTAGCATAGTATTACCTCTTTTAATATTTTTTAATATTTTTAATGTTTGATTGGCGACACCTCTTTGACACCTTCCTGCTAAAAGATTATCTGATCTATGATAAGTTTTATTGTTGTTCGAACCAGGTTGCAAAAAACTTCAATCTTTTATTATCTCGATTTTCTTAAGAAAGCTATACTTACTAAAATTATAACTAATGCAAATAATGTAAGTATGATAAATATAGGATTAGTATAAAATGAATTTGCTGCTTTGTTAATAGTAATATATGTTGGAATTTTTACGCCGCTCCCCATATTAAGGCTGCCCTTTGAATCCATAGCAACGGCATATATCGTTGCGTTATATTTTTCTGATTTATCGGTAATTGGAGTAAAATAGATAGTTACCTGCTTTTTTTGGTATGGACCAAGTGAAAACACCGGATCAGATATTGTGATCCAATCGGTAAATTCATCATCTGTATATATATGAAACCCAAATTCAATATTCTCTGGATTTGAGATCGTAATATTTTTACTGGTATTTCCACCACTTTCTATTTCTACCTCCAGTTTTGCAGGGTCTACACCAATACCTATGGCATATGCACATGAGGTAAAGATGAATAAATAACACAATATTGATATAATTCCAATTCCGGATATTCTTGATTTCATGTTTCACTTATTTTTTTAAAAAAATAAAAAAGTCAGAATCTAATTATATAGCTTCTGACCAGATGATTATTGTTCCTATCATTTCACCTGAACCGATAAAATCTTCCGGAACAACCAATTTCATATCTAAAGAGGCACAGCTGTCCTTAGATATTATTGTTTCATAGTTTGCCCACAGATCATTATTTATACTAAGTCCTTTTGTGTACAATCCACTTGTATCTATAACTTCCACATTAGTCGCCAGTTCTTTTGATCCGAGATTCTGAATTGAGGCAATTATAACATTACTAGTATCACCAGGATCCAGTTCACCAAAATCAAAGTATGTAGGAGTCAAAGAGAATTGAATTTGCGGTCTTATTTTTGTGCGCATAGTTGCAGAACTGCTGTGACGAATTTCCAGTAATGTTAAAGCTGCCGAATGAGTATTTCCTACATAAGCTTTTTCTTCATTAGTATAGTTATCTCCATGTGGAAAATCACCATCAAATGTGCCGTCCCAGTGAGCAGAGTCATCTGCCGCACCTGCTGATATCAACCAGTTACCTTCAACATTAAGTGGTAGTACTGCCCTACCATTTTCATTACATAATGCACTTACTTGGGTGTCTTTGTCTTTAGTACCCGTTATCTGTATAGTACCATTAGGAAGAGGATTACCTTCCCATAACACTTCAAATTCAAAATCGCCGGTACCAATTGTGGATATATCATCAACCGGAATGATTTCAAGAGGCTGTTCATAAGCACTATTTACTCCATAAAAATTGCAGTTCGTACTTACAAATGCTTTGCTGTATTTATATGGTTTGGAATGTCGTATTACATGCCAGTCATCTGCCCATCTGGATTTGTTAATTTCATCCCAGTTGACCTCCCCTTCAATCCATGTGTATGGATAATCAGGATAATCTTCTCTCGATCCCGGACCTGTATAGATTTTATAAGAATTAGCATCTACATGAAGACCAAGAATTGTATATAAACCAAGCTGATCTGCTTCGAAACCGGAACACCAGGAAAGCCCGGTTTCACCTGTTTTGTCCAGAGATATTCGTGATCCATCAGGACCGACCAGTTCTGCAGACACATCATATGGTGGTACACCTTCGCCTATAAAATTGTGTCCTTCAGTAATTCTAACATCGATATTCTCATTTAGATCAACACATATTTTATCTATGTCTATCCAGGTCTGATGAGCACTTCCTATTCCGATTGTGCCTAACATTATACTAATCACAGCTACTGCTATCAAATGTTTATTTTTCATATTTATTCCCTCCCTATAAAATAGGTAATGTCTTTTCCATTTGGTTTGTAACACGAAAAAAAAATTAATATTACAAATTATTACATATCATATCATTCATGTTATTTATTCTTATCGATTTGTCTTAAAATAATAGCACAATACCAAAATCCGGTATTGACCCGCTAATCTATTGATGTTTTTAAAAACGTTAACGGCTTATGTCTTCATAATGATTAACATGAGAACACGCGAACCGCTAATAAAACCAAGAGAATTTTAAAACTTCAGTAAATTAAAGGATCAATACCCAAAATCCAGTGGTTTTATTAATTATAAATTTGATTTGTTGGGTATTGGAATGAATACCACACCAAAACATTTTAATATCGTGTATCATATGATTGATAATTCAATGGAAATATCGGAGGAGATATTATGAAATCTTACGAATGTACAGCATGTGAGTATATATACAATCCGGAAAAAGGAGATCCGGACAATGGGATTGCTCCCGGAACCGCATTTGAGAATCTTCCGGATGATTGGGTCTGTCCATCATGTGGCGTGGACAAGGAATTCTTTGAACCAATAGATTAAAAGAGGTATGTAACAATGGATGAAGAAATCACTATAGAACAGGCACGCCCGATGCTCCAATTAGGTGATAAAGCACCGGATTTCAAAGCAGTGACAACACATGGACCCATTAGTTTATCTGATTATAATGGACAGTGGGTTATACTCTTTTCACATCCGGCAGATTTCACACCTGTCTGTACCACTGAGTTCATGGGTTTTGCGAAGTTATACCCTGAACTAGAAAAGCGTAATGTCAAACTGGTGGGCCTAAGCGTTGATAGCGTCCATTCACATATCGCATGGGTGCGCAACATCAAGGAGAAGATGGATGTAGATATCCCATTTCCTGTAATAGCAGACATCGGTATGAATGTTGGAAAACTATACGGCATGATCCATCCCGGACAGAGCGCTACTGCTGCGGTGCGGTGTGTCTTTGTAATAGATCCGGATCAGATCCTGAGGGCTATGATCTATTATCCACTTTCAACCGGACGAAATATGGATGAGATCCTCAGGCTTATTGATGCCTTACAGGCAACAGATACGCACGGAATAGCAACTCCGGCAGACTGGAGGCCAGGGGATGCGGCCATTGTACCACCACCTGCAACACAGCAAGAAGCCCAGAAACGATTAAGCGAGGGTTATGACTGTAAGGACTGGTATTTCTGTAAAAAGGATATATAGGTGAGACATGCTCGAAATAAAAAAATTGAATCTTGAGGTTGATGGTAGACCTGTACTTAAAGATCTCAACCTCACGATCGAAGAAGGAGAATCCCATGTACTTCTTGGTCCGAATGGATCTGGAAAAACATCCCTGTTACTTGGAATACTTGGATTTCCAAAATACCAGGTGACAGGCGGCAACATAATATTTAAAGGAAAGGACGTCACCGGTCTTTCAACTGCTGAGCGAGTAAAACTTGGAATGGGTATCGCATTCCAGCACCCACCTGTAATACGCGGAATAAGACTGGGAGAAATGGTGAATCTCTGTAGAGGCGATAAATCCCAACAGATAAGCAAGCAAACACGCATTCTTGCAAAAAAGCTACATTTCTCAGATGAATTCCTGAATAGAGATGTGAATGCTGGTTTTTCAGGAGGCGAGATCAAACGGTCTGAAATAATGCAGTTAATGGCACAAGACCCGGATTTTGTGATGCTTGACGAACCGGATTCCGGAGTGGATATTGAGAATATGGAACTGATCGGAAATATGATCGGTGAACTGCTGCATAGAAAGATACAACCAAGTAAACGAACCGCATCCGGGCTGATCATCACACATCTTGCAACCATTACTGACTACGTAGAGGTAGACTGGGCGCATGTTATGCTCAATGGTATGATCGCATGTTCCGGAAGCCCGAACCGGATCATCAGTGAAGTTATGAAAGGAGGCTACGAGAAATGCGTAAGGGAATGTCAGACGACAATGGACCGGTAATAGAGAAATATACCTTAAAGGCAGAAAAACACGATGAAAAAGACCTGCCTGAGATAGAAGATAAATATAAACAGGCCTTCTTAAACGTCGGGTATGATCCGGAAGGGTCAGAACGCTCAGGATCATTTTTGCAAGTTGATCACTCTGTTCTATGCTCAAAGGTAGTGCAGGAAGGTGTCGAGATCATGAGCACCACTGATGCTATTGAGAAATATTCGTGGCTTTCTGATTACTGGTGGCATGCAGTAGCTCCTGAGAAGGATGTATATACTCAACAGGTTGATCGCAAACAGACACACGGATACTTTTTGCGAACACTTCCAGGAGTCAAGACTACTTACCCATTGCAGTCATGCCTGTTTACCGAACAGGATGGATTATCACAGAATGTGCATAACATCGTCATTGCCGAGGAGGGGTCTGAATTGCATATTATAACCGGCTGCTCGGTTGCAGAAAAGGTCAAATCTGCGCTGCACCTTGGTGTTTCGGAATTTTATGTCAAGAAGAATGCAAAGATCACATTTACTATGATACATAACTGGGCTCCTGAGGTAGAAGTACGTCCGAGAACAGGTATTGTTGTAGGAGAGAACGGTGTATTTATCGGTAATTATGTCTGCATGAATCCGGTAAAAGATCTGCAGATGTATCCAATTACTTATTGTGGAAAAAATGCAAAGGCAACATCCCAAAGTATTGTTTATGCCTCTGAAGATTCAAAGATTGATATCGGATCAAAAATGGTGCTAAATGGTGAGAATAGTAAGGCTGAGGTCATTTCGCGTGCGGTTGCAACCGATCATGCAGATGTCACGGCTCGTGGTATTCTTACCGGGTCTGCTGCGAATGTGAAGGCTCACCTCGAATGTATCGGATTAATGCTCTCGGATACGGCACGTATACACTCTATCCCTGAACTTGAGGTGAATGTTAAGGACTGCGAATTCTCACATGAGGCAGCAGTCGGGCGCATCTCAGAGCAAGAGATTGCATATCTCACAGCACGGGGTCTATCGGAAGATGAAGCTGCGGGTGCGATTGTCCGTGGTTTTTTAAATGTTGATATAAAAGGACTGCCGGCAGCGCTTGGTGAACAGGTACGTCAGATGATCAGGGTGAGTGCTGAAGCATTCGAGTGAAGATCGTTAGTTGAATTGTGATTGAAATAATAGTAGATGGATCATGTACTGCATGTGGTCTTTGTAGAAAAACATGCCCTAAAGGGCCCATAGTATGGGACAGGCGGATTGATAAAAGAGACAAATGTGTATATTTTGCAAAAAATCCTGATTATTGTCTTTTTTGTAAAAACTGTATTGGTATTTGTCCGGTAGGGGCAATAAGTGTAGTTCATTATCAAAACTCCTTTATTCCAGGAAATACAACTTATTACTAGATCAATTATAGAAGGTATGAAAATGGAAAAAAGTTTTATTTTCTCAAATACATTGAAATGGAAGGACAAATATCAAGCTTCCATGTTTTTCGGTGATAAAGCAAATTTTGAGTTTGCCACCCCACCTGAGTTTCATGGGCCGGAGGGATTTATCAGTCCCGAAGAGCTGTTTGTTGCATCTGCCAATGCATGCTCTCTGACAACCTTTATAGCAAAGGCATTAAAAGCTGGTATTAATTTGATATCCTATGAATCCAGTGCAGAGGGTATACTTGAAAAAGTAGACGGGCAATTAATGTTCACACAAATCACTATAAAATCTAGAATAAAGACAGATAGTGATAAAGAAACAGTAAGAAAGATAGTTGAACAGGTCGAACAGGGCGCACTTGTTTTTAATTCTATGAAAACTAATATCACAATAGAGGCCACCATCGATTGATACTATTTAATTCAAATTCATATGTGATTCTGCCTCAGAGAGCAGACAGTATAAATTTATTGCATAATACACCATTTCGGCTATACACAAAAATAAGGTGAAAAATAATAAAAATAGGAATTGTGATTTATTCAGATGATGCTGAAACGATATGGAACACTTTTTGTTTTATCAATATGGATGAAATAGAGGATATTGCTAAAAAGGATTCGTATGGCAAGAGAATTGAGAATTTTTACCCCCTGGTTTGAAGTAGATTCATATTTTTAATAATCTATGTGAAATGTAACCATATCTACTTACATCCGATTTTAATTGCAACTACTTTCGTTAAGTTTATATAAAATAATAACACAATTGGATATATGCTTCATATCATTGCAAAGAAAATTACATCTTATTCTCCAACAGTTGCATCTAATGTTGCGTACGGTGTAATCGATACAATGGAATGCAGCTGGGGGTGATGATGGGCGGAATAGCAACTTGAGATCAAGAATTCCCTCTTATATCTCTAATATTTCCACCCTTTTTTCATCCGGAACCTTTTGTTCCTCATTTTATGTTCTTATTTTCATATACATGCGTTCCATCTATACAAAATTTTTCAAATTGCCATAACCATTTAGAACTACTAGGTGAGGTTTTCACAAAATTGACAAGGTTTTTGATCTGTTTGGTGGTAATTGAATGTAGTTCATGCTCCATAACACATGCATCTTGATCTGCAATTTTTTCGGGAACCCGTATAATTTCGAGAAAGGCCTTGATGTTTTCATGTCTATCCTTAATGACAAGTGCAATGTCTCTTCCTTTCTGAGTTAATTTTATTCCATCATATTTCCTGTATTCAACAAAAGCTTTATTGTCAAGCTTCTTTACCATTTCAATGACACTTGGCGGCTTAATATTTAAAGTAGTAGCTATATCCTTTATCCTGACATATCCTTTATCTTCTGTAATATTAAGGATCGCTTCAAGATAATCTTCAGCTTTTCTGGTTAACATAGTATATCGTAGGGTCCCCTATTTATTTCAATGTTTCTATACAAATATTATACAGTTAAGGTATATACTGCAAACCTTTTGATGTTAATGCATATATCTTTGTTTCAGATTTGCATGATCCGTCATGGCAATTCGATCCACAGCCAGTGCAGTTGTTTATGCTTGTTTGTTCCAGATATCCCTCATGTACTAAGAAATCTATTAAAGCCAGAAGAGTGGATGTATTCACATCCATCTCCCTGGCAAGTGTATTTACGGTATTTCCATTTCTGATCCCTGAAAGGACATGTTTCATTGCAGTCATATTATTCCTTTTCCTCTCTGGTATTTCTGTTATAGATATAATAGATCACTACAAGCGAGAACGGTAGCAGTAATACTGCCGGCGTATACGGTGGGTAATATGTTTCAATAAAACCGCTTAAAGTGTTAAACCAACCCTCATCGCCTCCGGGAATAGATTCAGTGATCATTACAAAGATATCGCAACCTGCTAATAACCAGATCAATATACTGGCCATTACAATCTTCCCGAACTGATGGATCTCATTAAAATCCTTGAGGCCCATAAGATAGAACAATCCTGCAGACAGTAGAACAATACCACCCCATCCACCACCGAACATATCGCCCGGGATCTCCATGAGGCTATACGTAAACTCATTAACTATACCTATCGTAACCAGCAAATAAGCAAACCCAAAGGCTGCTGTTAATATGCCAAGTACGGCAAAGTAGAAAACTGCTAATGGTGATTTTTCTGCCATTTATGCCACCCCCAGTAGTATGCCTATCACATGTATCAGTCCTCCGTAAAGGAAAACTACTACTGCAAGCACAGCAAGTGCAGCCAATAATTCTTTCCATCCTTCCTTAAGCATCATGGCAAATGTTGCCACACACGGGAAATAGATAGAAACAAGCACAACTGCTGTGATCATCTGGTATTCTGTCATCTCTATAGTAGATAGCTGGGCAACAGCAAGATCTTTTCTTAAGAATGCAGCAATCAGCGGACCTGCAGTTTCTGCGGGTACACCAAACCAGCCAATGAATATAGGTGAAAGAACTACAGCAAGCCAATCAATAACTTCCAGCATGTATAGTATACCTACGATCGCACAGCCAAGCAATACAAAAGGAAGTGCAACCTTGAAGAACCCTACAAGCCTTCCCCATACCTTTTTGAAAATATTGCTCACTAAGGGTTTTCTATACGGCGGTACATCTATTAAAAACTCAGGAGCTTCTCCCGGAACTATCTTATTAAGGACAAAGCCGAATATGAAATATCCTATTAAAAGATATAACATGATCCAACCCATAAGTCCCGGGACTACATCTTCCATAATCCCTATCTGGGCACCACAGGGAATAAATATTGCAAGCAGAGTCATCATAATAAAGCGCTGTTTCTTTGTTTCAAGAATTCTTGTTGCAGTCACACCAGGTACATTACATCCCAATGAAAGAATGGTAGGTACGATCGCATATCCGTGCAGACCTATCTTGTGCAGCAATGTATCAATGAGCACTGCAAGTCGTGGCATATACCCGATATCTTCCAGCAGTGCCAGCATAAAGTAAAAGATGAGTATAGCAGGCAGAACCACACCTATCGCCACAAAGATCCCGGATGTTAAAACACCGAACGCCTCCAGGCAGTTATCAGATGGTATAAATTGTCCGCTCTGTATTCCACCGGCATCTACCATTATAGCATATAACCATCCTCCCTGTCCAGGGAAGACTCCCTGCAGCCAGACCAGCCAGTATTCATCAAAGATCCTGACAAAAAAACCATCTGTGAAGAATCCTGCAAATGAACCGAATATGCTCCAGAAACCATACAGAATAGCTATGGCAATGGGTATACCTGTGCCAGGCTTGACAGTAAGTTCTCCTATTGCATCTGTTAACGTATGCCTGTATTTACCGAATGCAATAGTCTCTTTGGATATCTTATCAATAATATCCCAGCGCGTAGCGGCATCAAGCGTCATGTTAGTCCACCGACATTATTAATTATGTTATCTATTTCAACTGGTCTTGCATCATCAAGACTTGTAACAAGTTCCTTAATACCTTCACCACTTATCGCAGTGGTCGCTACTACTGCAACACCAAGAATACGCGAAAGATCATTAATGTTGATCGTGATATTCTTATCCCCTGCCACATCCCACATATTCAATGCGATCACTACCGGATATCCCTGTTCTATGATCTCCAGTGCAAGATATAGTCCACGTTCGATCTTTGATGCATCTATTACACAGATCACCTTTACGTCCTTTGATTCATGCAGCATTGCTACAGCTACTTCTTCTGCTTTATCCTTAGGATTAAGGGAAAATGTACCTGGTACATCTATCAGTTCAACACTTTTACCACCTATCCTCATATACCCTTTAGTATAGTCAATAGTAGTTCCCGGATAATTTGACTCTGTAACACTTGCCCCCGTCAGCCGGTTAAAAAAAACGCTTTTACCCACATTCGGGTGTCCCATTAACAAAACGTTCATCAATCTACCTCCAGAGTGATCATTTGTGCCAGATCCAGCCCAAGTGATGTATTAGAACCTTCAACGATAACAACAACAGGACCTTTTATTGGCTGTTTTGTGATCATCTTGAGTTTCTTTCCCACCCTGATACCCATAACATCTATTCTATTTTTCAATTTTTCATCAATATGTGATACTATACCTGTTTCGTTAAATTCTACTTCAGATAATTTTTTTTTCATATAATCACGTCCTGGCAACTCTGATTTTTTGAGCCATCCCACGCCCTAAGGAAACGACATTCCTGTCTATTTCAATAGTAACAGGACCGTTTATCGATATCACACGTATATTGCTACCTTCGAATATTCCCCGCAAGTTCAATTTTTGTCTGATACCGTGGCCACCGTCAATTTCCACGATTCTTGCAGATTCACCATTTTTCATATGTGAAAGTTTTGTATTGTCCATTTTATATTCCACCCTTTAGGTTATCCTACAAATTGAGATTCACTAAGCTGTTAGGTATTGATATATACTACCCTAATAAAAGTAGGTTTTTTAGAAAAAACCTAACACCGAACTAAAAATACTGTATTTGATCCAATTCATCAAATTTATATTTAAGTGTTTAGTATTTTTCTACTTCAGACTCGGATTATTTATACTTGTGATTATATCAATAGGATCCTCACCATTGAATAAGCGTTCAATCATTATATTTTTTGCATTGCGATAATTATTCATTAAATTTTCAGATACAGTTGGATCTCCATATATTTTCCACATTCCACGTTTGGTATTCTGCAAGGAATTAAGACCCATAAATCCCTTAACATCCTTAAGCGGTATCCCTAAGAATATGCCAATCTCAGGAGGACATTGACAGGTATATCCATACTCAAGCATACTTAATACACATTCAATAGAGTATGATTCATATCCACATGAACATAGAAATTCCCGGACTGGCTTTTTTCTTAATAGTTTACTTAGTTGATAGTAATTGAAAAAAAGGACAATGACATTCTTATCAGTTCTTTTCAGTTCATAATAATTGATCACGGATTTAGTGAAAATATTTTTTTTATAATAATCCCATACATCCGGCAGTCCACCATTATAAACTGAAATATTCATCAATGTTGCTGGTTTTATACCTGCAATAGTAGGTGCAATACACCTGACCAATCTAAAAAGAAATTCCTGTTGTCTCATTATTAAATGAAATATCCTATTTTTCTTAAGCTGCATCTGTGATATTCATTAATTCTGATGTATTCTTAGAATAATAAACACTATGCTCAGATCTGACTTTAGTCCCTTTCTTTGCAGCCAGCAAGAGGTCATTAAGATCAGAATGTAGATTAACCGGACTATCACGTTGTTTATTTACATCCCTGGTAGAACAAAAGAGAACTATGGTATCATATTGAGTGAGTTCATCCATACTGGCGTCCATCACATTTTTCAAGGTGACCTGTACACCGCTCTTTTCAAGACCGTCCGCTGCATACTCTGCAAGTGCCTCTGTTTTTTGTCCACCAGAGGCGAATACTACAATTGCTTTTTCCATATTAACTATCACTTCCCAATTATTTCTTTAATTGATATACTCTTATGTGGCAGTTAGGTATACATGTAGTATACCCTCATTTTATTAGGCAATTCCAGATAAATCTAATTATGTTAGGGTAAATTATTTCTAAACCTAATTATCTTTACGAAGACACCTTAAGGAGGTAATTTATGAAAGAAGAAATCTCTAATAAATTCAAGAAAATAATTTCTATTTTATCAATAATGTCACTACTGGCTTTTTTGTTAATTATACCGGCTGCATCAGATGAGTCAACAGATCCGGTTATTACGATTTATGATAATGATGAACTTCTTACTATCCCGGTCAATGAAGTGCAACTAGCTTGTGGTGATACCAGTTGTGTTGCAGCAGCGTTTAGAGCTACTCAGACTGCGTTTTGTGAGTGGAATGGTATTCCGGTACGGGGTAAAACCGAGATAATTAGTGCACAACCATCAAACGGAAGCATCGGGACATTTGAGTACATTTTGGGTTCAAGTGATTATGTTACGGTTGATCTTCCCCAGGGAACCAGCATAGTAAATCTTAGCCCGGAGAACTTCCACTACCAGTTTATTGATACATCGACCGATGATATTGTTGTGATCGATATAAAAGAGAGTACATTCCCTGACGGCTTCTTTGAGTTAAGAAAGAAGTGTAAGGAGAATACTGCAACACCTGAGGAAAAAGCTGAATTTAAACTCATGAAGAGTGAGCTTAAAAATAATCTACTTAATTTGCCTGTAGATGAGCTATTTAATATAATGGCCAGTAATTGGAGAGATAAGTGGATGGGTGAAAATAGTGATGGTGGAACTGCTGTAACCACAACAGAACTTAAGGATGCTATTCACCATTGGCTGGAAGATATTCCAGTAAATGGACATACTCTGAATACCGAAAATCTCCAGGAAGTCATAGCTGCATGGATTAATGCTTAATATGACAATCACCAGGGTGTACTTTTCTAATAATGATAATAATTAGAATAGTACACTCAAATCCTGTCAAATAATTTATTAAAAAACTATTAAATTATACCGATTCATCACTTAACCAATCACATATGCATTTTTATTAGGTAATCTCTATCTAACCTACTTTTATTAGGTAATCTCTATCTAACCTACTTTTATTAGGCAATCTCTATCCAACCTACTTTTATTAGGTAATTCATCCTCATTCTAGATTTATTAGGGTATATTATTTCTAAACCTAATTAACCATATAGGCTCACCTAAAGGAGGTAATTTATGACTGAAAAAAACCTAAATAAAACCAAGAACTTTTTTTCTATTTTTTCAATGGTATCAATACTGATATTGTTATTGACCATACCATCCGTATCAGCAGATAATGAAAAAATAGGAATTGTTGTTATTGCACACGGAAGCCCGAGTGAAGCATGGTGTGACCCTATAAGTGAAGCAGTTGCAGAAATAGAACTGCCATACCAGGTTGAACTCGGGTTTCTCGAATTCGTACCAAACGAGACTATTAATAATGCAGTAGATAGACTTGATGATGCGGGTGTTACGAAGATCATCGCAGTACCGCTCTTTATTTCATCATACAGCAGCCATATTCAGGAGATTGAATATGTACTCGGACTAAGAGATACACTTCCACTGGCAAATGAGATCACTATGGTTGACGGTGTATTGATGGAACGATCAATAACCCCTGGCAACAATTATTGTGTAGTATCTTATACAACTGCCAATATAGCCGGAATTGAGCAAACACAAAGTGAAGAAGAGGAGGAAGAGGAACTAATCCCTGTTGATACTAACGCTCAGATTATTCTAACCAGTGCAATGGATGATCACTGGTTGATCGCGCAAATCGTGGCGGATCGTACAGCAGATCTTGTTGTTGATCCCTCAAATGAAACACTGGTTCTTGTAGCACATGGAACAGATGAGGAAGAAAACATTGATGGATGGGTTAACTGCACATCGTCTCTTGCAAACCAGGCTAATTTGAAACTTAAACAATGGAATGATCCCCTGATCGCTTTGGATGGAACAGGAATTAGTTTTATTCATCACAATGATACGCTTCATCCGCAATACAATCTTACAACAACGATTGAAAATGCCAATGGACCTATTGTGGTTCCATTAATGGTCAGTGAAGGATATTTCACAGGCAGGAAGATACCTGGTTTACTTGAGAATTTGACCTATGCCTATGATAAAAAGGCACTCACACCTCATCCGAATGTTGCAAAATGGATAGAGATGAGTGCTTCGCAGGAGTTTACAGACCTGACTGTAGGAATCTATAATAATAGTGAACTTCTTGATATCTCGATATATGATGTGGAAAAAGCTCATGGTGATATCTGTCTTTGTGTTGCAATGGCATTTAAGGCAACCCAGACTGCGTTTTCTGAGTGGGATGATACTCCGGTAAGAGGAAACATCGAGATTATCACCGGACATCCGTCAGATGGCCATACCGAAACTTTTGAGTACATTTTGAATTCAATTGATGATGTTACGGTTGATATTCCCCCACAAACCGATATAGTGAATCTCAGTCTGGATAACTACAATTACCAGTTTATTGATAAATCGACAGGTGATAAAGTTGTGGTTAGTGTAAAGGAGAATATATTCCCTGAAGGCTTCCTTGACTTAAGAATAAAGTGCAAACAGAAGACTGCAACACCTGATGAAAAATCTGCTTTTAAACTCATGAAGAATGAGCTTAAAGATAAATGTCTTTATCATCCGGCAGATGAAGTATTTAATGTTGAATCCGAAGGATCGAATATAACACCTTCTGATCCAGGAAGCGAGACCGAACTCACAGTCGAGATCATACCTGCGATCTCAATGACAGTTCCAACAACAAATGTTGACTTTGGTAAGGTTGGAGCCGGGATGACCTCAGGAAACCAGATTATCACGCTCATAAACACAGGAGCAGGATCTGCAAAATTCTCTGCCATGCTGCAAGAGGACGATGATGGATTCTATGATAAATCACTGAAGCTGAACGGTCAGGATATCAGTGATTTCTCTGTGATCGTACCGGCTGATATATCAGACTTTATGTATGAGTATAATGTTGTTTCAAACCTTGTGGTACCTGATGGATCGGGAGGAATATACAGTGGAACGGTATTCTTTATTGCAGAGAATGAATCATAGGGGAATAATACCCCTACTTTTTCTTTTTTTATTGATCCCGTCAGCTTCCTGCATTGGTATCGGTGCATCGCCTGATCAGATCGATTTTGGTATGGTAGATCAAAAAGAGTGTGTGGTTCAAGAACTATACGTGATCAATACAGGCAGCGAAACAGAGCAGGTTCTGCTTACTGCGAATGGAGTTAACCTTAGTATAGAACCATGCGAATTCGTCCTTGAGGCAAAAAAGTCCAGAGTAGTAGAAGTATTGGTAGATCCAATAGACATAATAGAAGCAGGTGAACATACAGGAAGTATATTGATCACAGCTCGCCCTCCTGGTAATACAGAAGGGCTTGGATTCGGAGCTGGTGTGAAAATACCTGTCTCATTCGTAGTAAAGGAAAATAGTAATCTCAAGATATTTGCTGCTGTTGTATCATTGATCGCTATTTTCGCTATTATACTGTCATGGGTACGTTTTAGTAAAAAGTGAGATATACTAAAGCGCCTGTGCGATCGTTGAACCCCAGACAGCAGCATCTTCAAATACCGGTTCAACGTCCCCATCAACTTTAAAACTATCAACCACGATTGTAGCACCACTATTTTTCAGTGTCTTCTCAAGTATATCAACTGCTTCGCAGAAGCTGTCAGGATATCCATCACTATCACCAGGACCGAATACTGCAGCTTTTTTACCATCTAATGATATATTAATCATCTCATCGTTAAAATCAAGAAAATCATCCTGTAATTCACCAATACCCCATGTTGAGCAACCGAATACGATCGCATCATACTCATTGAGTTCTTCAATATTTGCGTCCATTACATTCTCCACTGTAACATCCGCACCTGCCTCTTTAAGGCCAGCTGCTACATGCTCGGATAGATCTTCAGTATTACCTGTTGTCGAACCATATATTAAAATTACTTTTGCCATTGTTATTTTCTCCATATATTTTTTAATAAGTGCCAATGTTTATATGAATATTAGGTAAATAAATAACATAGCCTAATAAAATTAGGAAAAAAATTAAAAACTAATTATTTTTTGATTTTTTTCAATATCCTAACATTGTTAGATTATATGAATTCATATTAGGGATGATTCATGCATACCTAATTTTATATAAATTTTATATTCAAATCAGGATCCTATAGTGATCTGTAGGGGTATAACATGAAAGCAAACAAAGGAATCACAATCACGGGACTAATATTAACTATACTGTTACAAAACTTTCATCCCAAGACTCAGATGCATGAAGATATGCCTGCCATCAACTTGATATATTAAAACAAATCGAGTAAACGCTCACTTTAATTTGCGTTTACTCGTAAGTATAGGTAAGAATATTTCTTCCTATACAAAAATTAACTATTCTACCATGACTTTTTCAGCAAGACCATGACCTATAGTGATCAATTGCCCGTTCACATTAGCAAGTATATAATTGCCCTTCCTGGATACAGGTACGGAATCTTCCTTTTTATTCAGGATTATCTCACTTCCCACTATTATCCCGGTTTGCTCAAATTTCTCTTTGAGATGTTTCCCTCCAATGATATTGGTGATCTTTGCTGGCTCTCCTTCTTTAAGATAATTAATCTGGATGGAGCCACTTTTTGACTCTACAAGCACTTTGGATGCTTGACCCTCACCCATTCTTAACTCTTTATCCCCGGATTTAAAGACCAGTGTTTTATCCGGAATATGGGATAAGATGGTCAATTCACTACCTTCTTCTATGCCTAATTCGGATAATAAATCCTTAGAATCTTTTCCACCTTCTATGGATTTAACAACTCCTTTATCTGCCTTCTCTAACCGTAAAAGCGGTAGTAATTCACCATTCTTTTCCACGTATATCTTATCAGCCCACCCGCGAGCTATGGTTAATTCCCGGTTATTTAATTTTAAGGCAATTGGTCCTACATGCTCATGTACCGGTTCGGTTGATACGACTGTAAGTTCAATACCTTCTTTCACACCCAGATGCTCAAGATGTTTCTTATTATCCAGGCCACCCTGAATGGTATTGATAGTTACTATAGTTTCAGGTTCTATTTCTGTTAATGATTTCATTTTTTTACCTCCCATTAATGGTAATAAATATTTATACAGTTAGGTATATATATAATATGCCCTAATAAAATTAGGTGGGTATATATTTTTCCCTGCAATTAGTAGGTTTTAATAACAAAACTTAATATATATGGGAAGTTAATGAGTGTATGATTATTTGCAAGATGCGTGAAATTTCAGATGAGAACAAAATCCTCGCTAGCGCTCGGATTTTCTTGAGTACATCAAGTTATACTTGATATACTAAAATAAGCAGAGAGATATTATATGACCTCCACAAAAGAAATCCTATAAAAATTACAATCCAAAGCCAGATCGGATCAAGTAGAAGGAATGGCCCGATTTGGTATGACATCCCACCGCAGATTGGGAGTGTCAGTCCCAAACATGCGAAAAATAGCAAAAGAATCAGGTAAGGACCATAATCTTGCACTTGAGTTATGGAAGACAGGTATACCTGAAGCAATGATCACAGCATCGATGATCGATGAGCCTGATAAGTTGACAGAGGCACAGATGGAGGACTGGGTAAAAGATATCAATTCCTGGGATGTCTGCGACCAGGTATGCATGAATCTTTTTGATAAAAACCCTCTTGCCTGGAAAAAGATCCTCGACTGGTCCGGACGTGAAGAGGAATTCGTCAAGAGAGCTGCTTTTGCATTGACAGCCTGCCTTGCTGTGCATGATAAAAAGGCAGAGGATGAACAATTCATCAAGTTATTTCCTGTGATAAAGCGCGAAGCTACAGACGAGCGAAATTTCGTAAAAAAAGCAGTCAACTGGGCACTGAGAAACATCGGTAAAAGGAATCCGAATCTGAATAAAGAAGCTATAAAGGCAGCTAAACAAATTCAGGCAATTGATTCAAAGGTCTCTCGCTGGATCGCATCCAATGCCATTAGAGAACTAGAGGGTGAATCAGTCCAAAGAAGGCTAACAAAGTGAAGAACAAAATCCGAGCGTTAGCGAGGATTTTGTTAAGTATATATTCTTATTGATTATATACTAGTGTCGAGTCAACCATGTAACATCGCAAGATATGTAATCTAACACGGTCCCATTTTCCTGTGATTTTTAAGACGCAGATAAATCAAGAAAATCAGATTATATCTATTCCTGCCAGATAATTGAAATTCATTGCAACTTTTATCTGCGG
>JAIOQW010000190.1 GCA_021108405.1 Methanosarcinales archaeon | reverse complement strand
GATTAGAAAATGTGAACGGAGTGAGCATTTTCGATATATCAAGTTATACTTGATGTACTAGAACAAAATCCTTCCTCTTAGAGAGAGGGATAAATTGTGTAAGCTACTATTGCAACAAAAGAGAAAAAAAGAGTACTTATACACATATTTAGTGAGCAACTGGTAGCTTTATTCCATCGCTCGGATGCTGATAAGATCTCCTTTACGAAGAGTAGTATAATAATTGCAGCTACGGCCAGTATGCTATATTCTGACTGTCCGGTATTAGTGATCATAGAAACAACACTACATGAAGAAGCTGCTGTTGTTAATACAACTGTACTTGCTGCGATGGTTGTGAGCATATATTCCAAACCCCTATTTATAATGTTATATTAGTAGAGTAATTATAAATAACTTTTCCTTAGAGAAAATCTAAATGATGATAATAATCATAACCACAAATTATATTTAATTCAAGAACAATATAGTGTTAAGATATATTGTACTATGCCGGGGGGTTTTTATATTTCACATACAATTGCAGCAATGCCTGCATTTAATGAAGAGCGTTATATTGCCAGAATTATACTAAACAGTAAGAAACATGTGGATAATGTAGTCGTTGTTGATGATGGGAGTTCGGATTACACTGCTCAGATTGCAGAAGCTATGGGTGCTCATGTGATCAGGCATGAAAAGAACCAGGGATATGGTGCAGCACTTCGTAGTTGTTTTAAAACAGCCAGGGAACTAAATGCCACTGAAATGGTGATCATTGATTCAGACGGCCAGCATGATCCTGATGATATCCCTAAATTGTTGGAACCATTAGGTAACGGGGCTGATCTGGTAATCGGATCAAGATTCTTAAACGGAAATGGAAAGAATATTCCGGCTTACAGGAAGGTTGGAATGAAAGTACTCGATACTGCCACAAATTTTGCCGCAGCGACAAATGTTTCTGATACTCAATCCGGATATAGGGCATACGGCAAAAAGGCAATAGAAAAGATAAGTATCAATGATGATGATATGTCTGCCGGTTCCGAGATACTGATGCAGGTAAATAAACATGATCTAGCATTTAAGGAAGTGGAAATACATTGCAATTATAATGTCGATAAAACATCAACCCAGAACCCGGTGAGCCATGGGGTTAAGGTACTGGTGAAGATCCTAAAGGATATTGAACTTAAAAGACCGTTGTTTTACTTTACTGTACCCGGTTTAATCCTAACAGTTATTGGAATATTGGTTGGAGTTATCCTGCTTCAAATAGTGAGCGCAGGTGGACAGTTGCCATTCGGACCTACATTATTTGTGGTCATAACAATACTTATCGGAACATTTTCGGCTTTTACCGGAATTATTTTACATTCCATGGCGAGATTATCGTTTGAATTTAATAGTAATAATAAATCAAGGACGAAATATATATATAAGTAATAACTCTATAAAGGGGATTGATAGCTATTTTATGAATAGGATATGGATGGATTAAAACGATATCAATAATAGTCATATTATTATTTATTTTTTCATTCTTACTCATCTGGCAGTTTGGTGGTTATCCATTACTTATGGCCACTATAGCATTGCAATTGCAAACACATACAAATAAAGACCATAATTTTAATCCTTTTGTCTCAATTATTGTCCCGACATATAATGAAGAGAAAGTCATAGAGACACGAATAATAAATCTATATGATCTTGATTATCTTAAAGAACAATATGAGATCATAGTGATAGATTCGGGCTCCACAGATTGCACTTCACAGATTATAATAAATTTGATGAAAAAAAAAGGACAAAATGAACCTGAGCTAAAATTAGTAACCCAGAAGAACAGAAGAGGAAAAGCATCAGCGATCAATCTTGGAATAGATCATTCAAACGGTGATATCATATTGGTAACAGATGCCAACTCCGTTTTTCTTAAGGATGTATTAAAGGAAATGATGCAGCATTTTAAAGATCCGAAAATCGGTGCTGTGGGTGGAAGATACTGTGTGGCAAATCCGGAAAATTCGCTTACTTTTTCTGAATCTTTCTACTGGCAACTGGAATATATTATGCGTAAGGGAGAAGCTCTTATTAACTCTGCATGTACTTTTCATGGCGAGATTAATGCCTGGAGGAAAGACCTGGTTTGTATAGATACTTCGATGCTATCTGAAGATCTTGACATTACATTACAGATCAAAAGAGCTGGTTATAAGATAGAATATGAGCCAAATGCAGTGGTCTATGAACCGTCTGCTATTACCGCTCATGATCAAATTAAACAAAGAAAAAGAACCAGTATTGGAACCATACTGTGTATTATTAAACATATAAGTTACTTCATACCTCCACATGACATTTACAGTTTATTTATTTTTCCATCACATAAGATCCTTCCCATATTCTCTCCGTTTATTCTTCTTGCAATTCCAATTCTATATATACTTGCATGGAATATGAAGATTATAATCTTGCATATTGTTTTTACATTTGCTGGTTTTTGTTGTGTATTTTTTCTTTTGATTTTTTTAAATTCAAAATTAATCAAAGATACATCAGCATTCTCACTCTCAATATCATCGATATTTAAAATAGCTTATTACGTTCTGTTAAATGAATATCTGATCATTCTGGCGTGGAAAGATTTTATCCTTAAAAGATATACAGTATTATGGGATAAGGCAGAATCAACAAGAGTATGATAATAGAATGGAAATACGAATTAACCTTCCTTCAGAAAAAACAATTATAGCAAGAACAAAATGACCGAAGATTATATCTAATTTAAAAATAATATAGTATAGACGAATAAAATCCTCGCTATCGCGCGGATCAAGAAATGTGAATGGGGTGAGCATTTTCGATAAATCAAGTTATACTTGATACATTATAAAAATTACCGGTAATTTTCATAATATTTTTAATATATAATATACGGGAGAAGGGGTTATTATTTTGTATATAGTTGATATAATACCGTCATTAATTGATAAGAGTTTTACTAATAAAGTAGTACTGAACTGGAAGAAATATATAGTACCGTGGGGGGAATAATTCAATTTCAATAATAATTATACTATTAATTATATGTTCATTTTTACTCATTTGGCAGTTTGCAGGTTATCCCTTACTTACAGCTATTGCAGCATTGCAATTAAAACCAAATAATAATAAAGATCCTAATTATCAGCCATTTGTCTCAATTATCGTCCCGACATACAATGAAGAGAAAGTTATAGAAACAAGATTAAAAAATCTATTTGATCTTGATTATCCTGAGGATCAATATGAGATCATAGTAGTAGATTCAGGCTCTACTGATAACACTGCACGAATTATTACAAACACAATACAGGAATATAGAAAAAATAAACCAGAGTTAAAATTACTAACCCAAAAGAATAGAAGAGGAAAAGCATCAGCGATCAATCTTGGAAAGGAACATGCGAATGGAGATATTGTATTAGTAACAGATGCAAATTCTATATTTATTAAGAATATATTAAAAGAAATGATGCCATATTTTAAGGATCCTAAAATCGGAGCTGTTGGAGGAAGGTACTGTGTAGCTAATCCAAAACAGTCACTTGCCTCTTCTGAATCTTTCTACTGGCAATTGGAATATATTATGTTAATGGGTGAAGCTCGTCTGGACTGCGCGTGTACTTTTCAGGGAGCTGTTAATGCCTGTAGAAAAGATTTGATCCATGCAGATACATTAATGATAACTGAAGATATGGATATTGCAATACAGATCAAACGAGCAGGTTATATCGTAGAGTATGAATCTAATGCAGTGGTTCTTGAGCCGTCCGCCGTTACTGTGAAGGATCAAATAACGCAAAGAAAAAGAACGAGTGTTGGTACAATACAATGTATTGTCAAACATTTGGGTTATCTTATACCTCCACATGACATTTACAGTTTGCTGATTTTTCCATCACACAAAGCCTTACCTATGTTTTCTCCGTTCATTCTTATCGCAATTTTATTATTATATATATTTACATGGAATATTAGGATCGTGATCTTGCATAGTATTTGTACATTTATTATATTCGGATATATATTCGCTCTATTTATTTTTTTAAAATCAAGATTGATCAAAGAGGATACATCTGGATTTATCATCTCAATATCCTCGATCCTTAAGATAGTCTATTATGTTCTGTTAAATGAGTATTTGATCATACTGGCATGGAAGGACTTTCTTTTCGGGAGATATACAGTACTATGGGATAAAGCCGAATCAACAAGAGCATAATAATTAAAGGTAAATATCAATGAGAATATATTTATTAAATCCACCGTATTTCCCACATTTCATAAGGGGGGCAAGATGGCAGGATACGGGAAGAGGAGGTACTCTATATTATCCGATATGGTTGTCATATGTTACTTGCGTTGTTGAGCAAGAGTACAAAGCAAAGCTGGTTGATGCACCTGCATGGAACTGGGACTGCAAAAAAGTAGTAGATGATGTAAAAAAATATAGGCCGGATTTAATTGTAATGGATAGTAGTTTTCCAAGTTTGAATAATGATATAACAGTTGCAAAAACAATAAAAGAACAATATGATTGTCCAACCATACTTATTGGCCCTCCTGCATCTCAATTTCCTGAAAAAATTCTATCAAGTGGTAGTATAGATATTGTTGCAAGATTTGAGTGCGATTTCACTATTAAAGAAATTATAGATAAAATAAATAAAGGGGAAGGACTTGGGGATATTAAGGGAATATCTTTTAAAAAAAATGGAAAAATAATCCATAATCCGAATAGAGAGTTTACCAGTTCAGATGAACTAGATAAGATACCGTTTGTATCAAAGGTTTATAAAAAACATCTTAATATTCGGGATTATTTCTTAGGACAGTCATTGTATCCGGAAGTACAAATATTTACCGGCAGGGGTTGTCCTAATCTGTGCACCTTCTGTACATGGCCTCAAACACTCATGGGAAAAAAATATAGAGTTAGAAGCATATCGAATGTTCTGGATGAGCTTGAGTGGATTAAAGACAACCTGGATGTAAAAGAGGTTTTTTTTGAGGATGATACATTTACTATAAATAAAACACGGGTTCTGGAATTTTGCAGGGAATATAGAAAAAGAGGTTTGAATATAACATGGGCATGCAATGCCAGAGTAGATACACTTGATCCTGTGACGATGAAAGAGATGAAACGATCTAACTGCCGTTTATTGGTCGTAGGGTATGAATCCGGTAGTGATATGATACTAAGGAACATAAAAAAAGGTTTTACTGTAGAACAGATAAAGCAATTTGCAAATAATGCTAAAAAAGCCGGATTACTTGTACATGGAGACTTTATAATCGGCTCACCAGGAGAAACAAAAGAGACTATAGAGCAGACTAAAAAGCTCATTAAAGACATAAAGCCTGATTTATTACAGGTATCGGTAGCATCACCTTTTCCCGGAACAGAATTCTATGAATGGTGTAAGGACAGTGGATATTTAAATACAGAGGATCCGAATGAATATTTGGATGATAAGGGACATCAGAAGGCGATAATTTCATATCCTGGACTTAGTAATGAAGAAATGGTGAAAGAAGTAGATTCAATGTTAAAAAAATATTATATATCATTGAGCTTTGTCCCGCTTGCAATGAGGCAGATTTTAAGAAAACATGGGGTTGATGAGTTGAAAAGGCTATTTTATTCAACAAAGATGTTTCTACAGTATGTCGGAGAGAGAGGGAAATGAGGATCTGCCAGGTAGTTGGATCTTTCCCTTATCAGGAGCATCTTGAAGGAAATATCGTTAATGAAAAATATCATATCGGAGGAGTTGAGAGACATGTATTTGAAATATCCAATGCATTAATCAAAAGAGGACATTCGGTTAGCGTTCTGACAAGTCGGTCTCCTTCTCATAAAAAAAATCATGAAATTGAGGGAATTGAAGTTGAACGTTTATCAGGTGGCATTAAGATTTTTTCAGGTACAA
Organism: Methanosarcinales archaeon; assembly: GCA_021108405.1. GTDB lineage: Archaea > Halobacteriota > Methanosarcinia > Methanosarcinales > Methanocomedenaceae > Methanomarinus. The sequence goes on along the minus strand of JAIOQW010000190.1, from coordinate 12,459 downwards.
TTCCTTTCCAAGTATTTACAAACCTGAATCCTACAGAATATGATTTGATCCATGCACATACTCCAAGTCCTGCAATAGCTGATCTGGCATGTATAAAAGGTAACAGTAAAGTTCCATTTATTCTGACATATCATAATAATATTCTTATGGAAAGTAATCCGGGAAAAATAATTTGTTCTATGTATAATAATACCTTAGGCAATCTACTTCTGAAGAGATCTGATTTGATTATAACAACCACTAAGAGTTATGCTGATAAATCGGTTCATATAAAAAATTTTAAAAATAAATTAGAAGTTGTTCCCAATGGAATTCCAATAGAAAGAATTGATACAAGTATTAATGAAAACAGAATTAAGGAAAAATATAATTTGCCCATCCAATCAAAGATTATCTTATATACCGGTGCCCTGGCAAGTTATAAAGGTATCGAATATCTGATAGAAGCTTTTAAAAAAATTGTGGATTATAGTAAAACAACCTACCTATTTATTGTAGGCTCAGGAACTTTACGTAAGAAATTAGAAAATCGGGTTCACGCACTTGGAATCTCGGATAATGTTTTTTTTACCGGATATGTTAGTGATAATGATCTATTTTATTTTTATAAAGCCTGTGATGTTTTTGTATTGCCGTCTGTATCCGAAAAAGAAGGTTTTGGTATAGTCCAGTTAGAAGCAATGGCATTTAAAAAACCTGTAGTAAGTACAAACATGCCTGGTATTAAGGACGTTGATGAGGATGAAATTGCTACAATTCATGTTCCTCCCAGGGACCCTGAAGTCCTGATGAATGCTATAATTAAATTATTTAGAGATGATGAATTATCCAGGAAAATGGGTGAAAATGGAAGAAAGTTAGTAGAACAAAAATATACGTGGAGTAAAGTTGCTGAGAAAATTGAAATGATTTACAAGAAAATGCTCACTTAGTTCGCATTTACTTGAGATATATTTTTATTAAATATATACAACAAGAAAATAATATAACATGAAAATTTTAATGATTACACATAGATTTCCCCCTTCATTTGGCGGGATAGAACACCATACTTATTTATTCAGTAAAGAACTGGCTAAAAAAGGATATGATGTAACAATATATACAACTAATAGTCTTACTAACGAAGATGTTTTATCGTTACCGTTTCTTAATCGACGTGTACAAAAACCCAACCTTCCTAAAAAGTCTAAAATTGATAATATAATAGTAAACAGATTTGATATAACAATTAGGTATTGGAGTTTTAATTACATACCTGAACTATTTAAAAGTCTGAGGAATAATTCACACGAATTTGACATAATTCATGCTCATGGATACTCTAATCTTTCTTCATTAGTGGGTTGTTATTATGCAAATAAATATAATCGACCATTCATATTAACATCACATGATATGGAAATTGCAGATAATTTTCCACTCGATGCAAAAATTTTTAAAAAAATATATGACAGGAATATAGGAAGATATCTAATAAAAAAATCTGAAAAATTAATAGCATTAACTGAAGATCAAATACAACAGTATATTGATAGAGGGGGGGATCCTAACAAGATTAAAATAATTCCAAATGGAATTGAATTATCTAAGTATGTAAAAAAAGAACCTGATCGGAACATATTATCAAAATTTGGAATACAAGATGAAGATAGGCTTCTTCTTTTTGTTGGAAGAATTGAAAAATATAAAGGAATCCAGGATTTAATAGAATTTATAAACAAGATTGAAAGAATGGAAGACCGTCCAAATGTCAAATTAATTATCATTGGGGAAGATGCCGGATATAAAGGAGAATTGGAAAAGCTAGCTAGAAAATTGAGAGTTGATGATAAGATAATATTTGCACAGACAGTATCTGAAAAAGAAAAGATTGAATTGTTTTATAGAGCCGATATTTTTCCATTCCCTTCAAAGATGGAGGGATTTGGAATTGTTCTTTTAGAAGCCATGGCAACAAATACTCTTTGTATAGGTTATTCAATTCCTGCAATTAAGAAAATAATCAACAATAAAGAAAATGGAATATTAGTTGATAATAAATCTGAATTTTTTGATAAAATATTATATTTTTTAAAAAACAAAGATGCAAAATCTAAAATTGAAAAAGTAGCATTAGATGAAATCGGAAAATATGATATAAAAAATGTTGTGGAAAAATTATTAGACTTATATGCTAAGGTATATTAGGCATTCATAGATAACTAATTGGATGTTATAGATTAATATATTCTAAAGGATAATTATATGGATAATAATAAGGGATGTAGAAAGTTAAAATGAAAATTTGCTTTATATCAAATCTATATCCTCCTTTTATTGTTGGTGGAGCGGAGATTGTCGTAAAAAAAGTAGCAGAAGAACTTGCAAAGAAGGGACATGACGTTATAGTTATTACAACCAGTAAAAATAAAAAAATTAATTATGAAATAATAAACAATGTTACTATTTACCGAATAAATCCAATAAATCTATTTCCATATTTTACTATGTCAAAACAAGCAAAATCTGTCAAACTATTTTATTTTATTTACGATTTATTCAACCCGTATCCTCATATCACAGTAAAAAAAATTCTAAAAAAAGAAAAAATCGATATTGTACATATTAACAATTTCAGAGGATTGTCACTTTCTATATTCGGCGCTGTGAAAAGTTTGAATATCCCTTTAGTATTTACAGCTCATGACTTTTCTTTAATATGTATAAAATCATCATTTTTAAATTCGTCCAATGAAATTTGTATGAATCCATCAAATTTATGTAAAATATATGTAAAAATTCAAAAAATTCTTGTTAATAATAAGCCTGATCTTGTTATTGCACCCTCGCAGTTTGTAATTAATAAATTAATTAATGCAGGATTTTTTAATAATATAAAAATGACGGTACTTCCTTTGGGGATTGAATTGAATGATAAAAAAGTAGAAAAGTCATATAATATAATTGATATTTTTTATGTAGGTGGATTAAGCAAACATAAAGGTGTTCATATCCTGATAAATTCATTTAAGAAAATTGAACAAGAGAATATCAGACTACATATTTTCGGAAAAGGAGAAGATAAAGATGAATTTAGAGAAATGGGACATTCAGATAAAAGAATTATTTTTCATGGGTTTATCTCCAATAAAAAACTTTTGGCATTATATCATAAAGCCAATATGACGGTTGTTCCTTCCATCTGCTATGATAATTCTCCAACAGTGATTTATGAAAGCTTAATGAATGGATCTCCAATTATCGGAAGCAGGATTGGAGGAATTCCTGAATTGGTTAAAGAGGGATATAATGGATTTCTATTTGAAGCTGGAAATGTAGACGAATTAAAGGAGATATTTGAAAAAATTATACCTGACACTCTACTATTAAAGAAATTAGAAGATGGAGCTTATGAATCTGCAAGAAAATATGACCTGAATAAACATATACGCAATCTTGAGACGTTGTATAGGGATATTAAAAGGTGAATAATGATCAATAGAATGAAATATTCAATTGAAATATATTTTTTATTGTTAATAGTAATTCTTATTATTACCGATATTATTATTCTATATGATATTCCATTCCTACGGCAGATCCTTGCTTTTATTACTTTTACCACATTACCGGGAATATTAATTCTAGCTATTCTTAAATTGAATAATTTAGGGTTTCTAAAGTGGTTTGTATTAATCGTTGGAATTAGTATTGCTTTTTTAATGTTCGGTGGACTTTTTATAAATTTTTCATATCCTCTTATCCAAAAACCACTGTCTCTGATGCCTATATTGGTTTTTTTTAATATCCTCCTGGTATTGTTGATTATTATTGCATATTGTAAAAATAAAGATGATGCTGGTTTTTTTAGTAATTTTGATATAGATCTTGATCTAAGAAATAAACTTACTTCTGTTTTTTTCTTCCCTATTTTATTTCCATTTGCGGCTGTCTTCGGAACTTTCTTAATGAATACCCAGGAAAATAATATTATAATATTAGTAATGCTATTGCTGATTCCTATTTATATTATCACTATTTTCTATTTTTCCGATCAGGTCCATGAAGCTACTTATCCGGTTGCGATCTGGATGATCGGGCTGAGTTTATTATTAATGCACGGACTAACCTCCAATCACATTATGGGCAGAGATATTCATGGAGAATATTATTGCTTTCAACTGGTGTTAGATGACTTTCACTGGGATATCTCAAAAAATTATGATGCAAATAATTCCTGTCTAAGCGTTACGATACTTCCAATGATCTACTATACTCTATCTAATATAAGTAGCGAATATATTTTCAAATTATTTTATGGATTAATAGGTTCAATTACACCTCTAGTTGTTTATATAATCTCTAAGAAATATATTGGAGTAAAATATGCAGCTATTGCAGCTTTACTTTTTATATTCCAGTTTGCTTTTATCTATTCTCAACAAAGTTCTACTAAACAGGAAATTGCAATTGTTTTTTTTGCTCTTTGTATTCTCATTTTTTTTGATTTGAAGATCAGTTTATTGAATAAAAGAGTGTTATTATCGATTTTCATGTTTTCAGTTATTGTTTCGCATTATACGACATCTTATGTTTTTTTCATTTATTTGGTAATAGCATCTATTGTTAATAAATTCGAAAAGCTAAGAAATAATGATACAATGAAAAAGCCAATAAATATGAGTGTCACATTTCTTTTTTTTAGTGTAATTTTTTTCTGGTGCAGCCAAATAACCAGTGTTCCTTTTTCTAGTGGAATTTTTTTTTTCAAACAAACATTAGCGAATTTATGCAATTTTTTCATCGAAGAAACCAGAAACACTGCAGAATTAAATGTTGTAGGTAAAGGACTGGAACAAGCCTCAATACCTAATTTAATTAGTGTATTGGTTCATGATGCAATTTTTTTAACGATTGGTATTGGTGTGCTATCTATTCTTGTTTATAAAACTTATAAAAAGAGATTTGAAACGGAATATTATATAGGGGTACTTACTTATATTGGATTATTAATTTCATTTGTAGCTCTTCCATTCGTATCTAAAGGGTATGGAGGTACGAGGTTCTTTCTGCAAACCCTTGTTTTTTTAGCACCGATTTTTGTTATTGGTGGAAATACTATCGCTAAATTGATAAGAAAACCAGGGTTAGATGTTATGATCTTGTTAATCTTATTGATTTCGGGTTTTTCTTGCGTAACTTACCTTACCTATCACTGGTATAATATCCCTGCTTCGCCTGATTACGAAAATGATGGGCCAAACCGTGATGAATATTATATTTATGATCGAGAGCTCATAAGTGCTACCTGGCTAAAAACACACGGTCAACCAAATTCAAAAGTATATAAGGATTTTCATGCTTCAAAACGACTATTATTAGCATATGGACTCAACAACCCATTCAAATATGCTATGCTCACAAATAAGTCATCTGATGGATATATTTATTTAACACATGTAAACGTAAATGATAAGGAAGTATATAGCAATTATAGAACAAGTACAAATATTTCTGATTACTCAGGATTATTTGAAAATAGGTGGATAATTTATAATAATGGGGGATCTATAATATATGGATAGGGATTTTTATACGTTTAATGATCGGCAGATCACTCTTTTTCTTTTAATTACCATGATAGTATCATTTTTATTATTATTCCTGCAATATTTTATTTTTAATTGTCCATATAGAGATATACCAAATTCGGATATTTATCAGCATATGGCATGTATACTGGAAATTTCCAAAGGAATGATACCTCCGAATAACCCAATTACCGCTTCAAGTGCACCGGATGTTCATTATGGACCTTATTTAGTAGTATTAGGGTATATCCATAGATTCACACAAATTGATGTACTTACCTTGTTATATATTGCAGGGCTAGTCAATCTATTATTATTCATATTTTTTTCATTTCATTTTATTAAAGAGAAACTAGGAAAAGAAGTAGCTCTATTTTCTGTAATAAGTATGTTGTATGTATGGGGAATATGGGGACATTATGCTGGTATGTATAAGATATTTGCCTCATATAATTATCTATTTCCACAAGGAGTTGCATATACTCTTTTATTTGCATCTCTGTATTGCCTGATCAAAGCAAAGACAGATATGAAATATATGCTGTTTGCAATAATATTATCAGTATTATTATTCACAACACATCTATTGACCGGAGTACTCTATTTTGCCTTGATTTATCTTCTCCTGGTGTCAGACCTATATGAAACAAGGATATTTAACAAAAAATACCATTGCTTTTTAATATATTTACCTGTCCTCACATTTTTATTATCTCTTATCTGGCCGTTTTATTCGGTATTTGATGCTTTTCGACCTCATTCCATACCAGTATCCGGAACAATAGGAGGAATCCTTAGCTTGAAGAGCACATCTGATATTATCGTTCCGGAAAAATATAGTAGTAATCTGATTTATTCATGGGCATTTATATTTATAAATAAATACCGTACTTTTGGAGTTATTCATTATCCTGTTGTAGCCGGACTTGCATGCATTGGTATTATTGGATTTTATCAATTGATAAGAAACAATAAAATATTTATACCGTTGTGGTTTACTTTTTGTTTCATAATGGTGGTTGGATTGGTTCCATTCTATAATCGGTTCTTTTTATTTTCGTTAATACCTTTACATATAGGATTTGGAATATTCCTTCATTGGTTTATAAAAAAAAATAATAAGAAAAGTATGATATATTCAGTAATTGCTGTACTTCTTTTATCCCTTATTATAACAGGAATTGTAGAATTTACTTTATACTATAAAGCACCACCGCCAGGTTATGAATTTTTAGTTAATAATACCCAAAGAGATTCTGTTATAATGTCGGACATTAATTCAAGCTGGAAAATACCAGCATTAACTGGAAGAAAAGTTGTTTATGGACTTCATACTTGTGGTTTTCCAAATAATGAAAGTGAAAGACAAGATGCAATAATTACTTTTTTTAATTCCAATACCACTATTGAAGACCAATTGAATATAATTGAAAAATATAATATTTCATTTATTCTTGTGGATCATAAGATCGAACTAATTAACTTTTCTTATCCGATTAATTATCAGGATAGTCAATTTGTCCTATATGATTGCAGAAGATCAGGTAGAATAGGAGATATCTCTATAGATGATTAGAATACTCTTCATACATAATACTGTAATGTGGTATAGACGATCTTTTTTCAAAAAAATAAGTGAGATATATCATGTCGAATTCATTTTCACACATCTTCAAGTATGTAAGGAAATCTATGGTGTAGAACCATTTGATTATATCGAATGGATGGGAGGTTTGAATTATAAGATACTTAAGAACTACTTAAATTTTATAAGACCTCATGGAATCGCATTTGGAATAGTAAAAAAATTAATGGGAGATTATGATCTAGTCACAGGTGGAAGTTGGGATAGTATTTCGGAGATTATCGAAACAACAATAATTTTTACTATTTCCAAACTAAGAAGAAAACCAATAATCTTATTTCGGGAAGATTGGGGCTGGAAAAGGAAAAACATTAAAAATAAAATACTTACGGCTTTTACCAAAACTATCATAAAAAAATCAGATGCAATATTAGTTCCTGGAAGTATGCATAAAGAATATTTTATTTCTTTAGGAGCTCAGCCTGAAAAAACATTCATTATGCCAAATGTTTGTGATATTTCAATAACAGATGTGGATTATACCAATAAGAACAAAATAAGATATGAACTCATGATAGAAGATAAAAAAATTATTCTATATATCGGGCGATTAATCAAACGAAAGGGTGTGGATTATCTAATAAAAGCATTTGCAAGATATAGAAAAGAAAAAAATGATGTAATCCTTATTATCATAGGACAAGGAGAATGCCAGCATGAACTGGAACAGCTCGTCAGAGATCTAAATATTACCGATAGTGTTCTTTTTAAAGGTTATGTCGAGGATGATCTCATAGCGGCATATTATCTTCTAAGCAACATCTGTATAGTACCTTCAATAACTTATGAGATGGGAGACCCATGGGTATTTGTTGTTAATGAGGCAATGTTCTTTGGAAAACCGGTAATTACAACAGAAGCTGTTGGTGCAGCATATGATATGATACAAAATGGTAAAAACGGTTACATAGTACCTGAAAAAGATAGTAATTCCATCTATATTGCAATGAATAAGATATTATCTGATCCTGAATTGGAAAAAAAAATGGGGGAAGAATCTAAAAAAATAATAAATGATGGTTTTAGGGATGAGAATATGGTGGGAGGATTTATTAAAGCCGTTGATTTTATACAAAAAAAAGGAAGGAAAATAAATAAATGAAAAAAATATTAATTATCGGTGCTACTTGCTCAAAGAATAGAGGATCAGCAGCAATGTTGATCAGTACTGTTAAGACATTAAGATCATTCTTAGCTGATCCTTATTTTACTATCCTGTCACCTTATCATGAACTTGATCTGAAAAATTGCAGTCCATACAATATTAAAGTGATGGGTTATAGCGGTGGAATATTACGATCAATATCCAGGTTATCTCGCTTATTAATATGGAACATATTCGGATTAATAGGTTTGAGTCTCAACAGACTTATAAACGAAGAACTGTTGAAAGAATATAATAATTCAGATATCATTATTGATCTAAGCGGTGATACTTTTAGTGATGATTATGGAAGTATTGCTTCTATTAGTTCATGTTTTAACATTATTCTATGCAAACTCATGAAAAAACCAATAGTAATCTATGCACAATCCATAGGACCGTTCAAGACAAAATTGACTGAATCATTATCAAGGTTCTGCTTAAATAGAGTCGATCTGTTAATAGTGCGGGATGAAATTACAAAGAATTATCTACATGAGATCAAAATAGCTAATACGATACACTATACAGCAGATTCGGCTTTCTTATTAGAGACACCACATCCAAAAAGAATTAGGGAAATATTAGTAAAAGAAAAAATAGATATTAAAAACCGACCACTGATTGGAATTTCTGCCAGTCAGCATATTTATGATCTTGAGCAAAACAATACTAAAAATGATGTAAAAACTCCTTATGTAACTCTAATGACAAATATTGTTGACTTTTTAACTGATAAATTAGATGCTCAAATCGTCTTTATCCCTCATGTTATGAACAACGACCGTCCGGTTGATGATAGATATATTGGAAAAAAAATATATGAAGTAGTAAAAAATAAAGATAAGATCACATTGATCAATACTGAATATTCACCGGATGAGCTAAAAGGTATTATCGGGCAATGTGATCTATTTATTGGTGCCCGAATGCATGCAAACATAGCTGCAACTTCAATGTGTGTTCCAACATTAGCAATAGCTTACAGCCATAAAACATATGGGATCATGGGAATGCTTGAAATGGAGAATTATGTTCTTGATTTTGGGACTATGACAGTTGAGGAAATAATATCTAAAGTAAATGATATCTGGATCAATAAGGAAGTTATACGAAGTAAATTGGAATTAAATATAGAGATATTAAAAAAAAAAGCCTTACATAATGGTGAACTTGTTAAAGAGCTATTAAATAATATTGAATAAATCGGTATAATACATAATTATTCATTTTTTTCGGATAATATTGACAAATCTACATAAAACAGATTGATAAAACATCATCAAACTCCATAAATATCGTTTTGAGAATAAATATAGCCGCATATAAACCAGCATTCCACTCAAATAATCCTTCCATATTGAATTGAATAATTGACCTGTATTATATTTTGGACTTTTTTTTCCGGATAATTTAAAAAAAGATACACGTGCTTTTATACTTTTTTTCTTGAAATGCAAGCATCCTTGTTGGGATTGTATGACTTTATTAGCACCTATTGATCGCAGAGTAATAAGGTTTCTATTAACCATTTCATTAAAAAAATCATTCAATCGATAATTCCTTATAATAACTATCGAAGTACCTATATTATCATTTGACTGTATTTCAGGTAACCATGCATCAGCAAAAGAAACATCAGATAATTCTGCCATATGGTCGCAGCATAAAGTGCACCGTATCGGGAAAAAACCTTGTCCAAATCCGCTGCTCCAATAATCGTTTATAAATATACATTTACCACTACTCAGATTGATCTTCATCAATCCCGGCCATCCTTCACCACGATATTCAATTTTTTTTACATTTTCTTTTTTCAGATTCATCTTCTTAAGAAAAAATTCAGTTGCTAAAAAAGTAGGTGTATGGTTACACGTAATTCCTATAACAAATAAAATTTTTTCCTTCAATTTATTGTTTAGTTGTTGCGCCTTTCTTATTCCCTGTATATGGCATGGCAGTCCTACTACAGCAAACTTCTCTGTATCTTTTGAGTTCAAGATATCTTTTAATACAATATTGGCAGGCACAGGGCAGTATTTGGACTTAGAGGCTTCGATTATCTCTTCTTTTGTCCTTGCAATAAATGGCTGAGGTTCTAATGGGTGATCTATTTTTAATTTTGTAACAAGAGCACCAGTAATTATTTTTTCTTCTAATAAGTATATCAGGATTTGAGTTATAAAGCCTCCAGATGTTGAATTGTATCGAATATCATGATCCGTTGAATATCCGATATAACAATTCAAATAATTTCCGATTAGCAAATTCCCAGGATCTTTTCCAAATATTTCAGAATTTAATCCTTTAAAATCAACTTCATAACCAGGACATACTTTATAACATATTCCACAATCAATGCACAGGTCCTCATTCAATTCTGGAATATATATCCCTTTTTTTGTGTTGATTGCCATTTCAATAGCATTTTCAGGACATAATGCCACACAGGTTCCGCATCCGGTACACAATCCATCCCGTACAACCGAAGAAATCATGTTATTACCCATTATTTTACCCCTTCCCTATAACCTGCCTGAATATATTCTTGTCTTCCTGCGTAAACGTATTAATTAACAAAAGTATAATAAAATATACCAGACCTGCCAGTATAATGAGTAAAACCAAATTCATCCCGATAAACAACAATATAAATCCGCCCATGGTCACAGAAGCGGCCACAGGCTTGATAAAGTGCCTGTGAAGTTCTAATTTCATATAGTATCTATGAATGAAAAAAATGAAAATAAAATATAGAAATATTTCAGATAGAACAGTTGCAATACTGGCACCAATATAACCCAGATAATATATCAATCCGAAATTAAGTATGATATTGACCAGAGCACTCAGACCTACACTAATTGTGCGCATGTTCTGCATATCTATTGAGGTTAATAGAGTTCCGGTTATAATGCTTATAAGTCTTAAAGGAATAAACAATGCCAGAATTTGAAATACCATAACAGAATCAAAAAATTGATCAATATAGAATAATGCAATAAATCTATCGGCAAGTAAAAAACATCCTACAGCAATCGGCAATCCGATTATTGCCATATATTTTGATGATAACACAGTATACTTCTTTAGCGAATCTTTTGAAGATATAAACTGTCGCGACATTACAGGATATAAAGCAGATGCGACCATATATGAAATAATACCTGTTATTGCAAGCAGCGGAGTATATGCAGCACTATATACACCAACAGCAATGTCATTCTTTAAGACCGAGAGCATAATAGTATCTATATGATAAAAAATTATACCAAAAAAAGTATTAAACACAAATGGTATCGACCCGATAAAAAGAGTTTTACATAGTGATGCATTATAAGTAGATCCTACCAACGGAAGGATTTTCTTATAAACAATAAATAAACTCAATATAACACAAACAAATCCTGCAATTATGTAGATATTCGCAAGTACTATCAAACCATACCCCTGGGTGAGAAAAAAGATAATCAGTAATGTCAGTATGATCTTTTCAATTATCATCACTATAGCTGTATATTCCATTTTTTCAAATGCCTGGAATATTGAGAAAAATAAATGAGTGAATGAGTTCAATATCATATAAATTCCAAAAAGATATACTATTAATTGTATATCTTGGGGGTAATCCATAAGATTAATTGTCAGGACAATTAGAAAATAGGCAAGAAAAGACAGTGGAAGTTTAATTATAATAGCGTTTGTGACATATTCATTTGCCTTTTTTTTATTTCTTGAAATCTCCCTTATTATTAAGTTATCAATTCCAGGGTTAGTGAAAATAGCTAATAAAGCTGTAATTGATATTGCAAAACTATATTTACCAAATCCTGCCTCACCAAAGTACCGGGCTATATAAATTAATATTACAAAAGCCAATAATGAAGTAAATATCTGTGAAAGTCCGGATACACCAATATTCTTAGCTATTCTCTTGATATTATTCATTTTATTTCTTCAAATAAATTTCCATAAATGGAATATTCTAATTTCATATAATCCATAACAAAATCATTGCTAATGCACGGATTTTCTTGACTGAGGCTCTGGAAGAGCCGAAGACCAGAAGATTCGTATAATCTTCGCCTGGGGCTCCG
>JAIOQW010000351.1 GCA_021108405.1 Methanosarcinales archaeon | reverse complement strand
AATACAAATGAACACAGATTTTCAGGCAGCGTATCCGTGTTTATCCGTGTTTATCTGTGTTCATCTGTGTTCATCTGCGGTTATTTTAATAGTACCAACATGTAATGTAACGGTCTCTATTATTCAGACCAGCTCCGTGTTAATATTTTTACTTGGTTAACAAGGTTAGATAGTATAAAAACAGTTGGCAAATAGTTCTTGATTTAGAGGCATAATTGAACTAAATGTATTTGAATTATTATACGGCTATGTATGTCTATACTAGAACAACAACAGCGAAAAACAGTATTACAATTTTCGACTTGAAATGGGGGGGTCAATTTAATGATATTACTTTTTCGAGGTAAAGTCATTAATCTTTGCTTCTATCTACCCCTTTTTTTAATAAACCTGAATTCCAGCGACATCTCACTTGCTGATATACGGGGATATTCATTTTTCGATGATGAATATACATATATTATAATTAATCCAAAAGATGCACCAAATGACAGGATTTTCTCCATATTCCATGAATACTGCCATTTTTAGTCGTAACGTGGAGATGTACACAACTCAACTTTAAATAGGTACTAATTACCCTTAGATTTGAAGTGGGTACTAATCAACCCCTGATTTTTTTTTAATTCATCAAGCAGATCATTAACAGCACTCTTATCCCTTACCCATACCTTACTAATCCCATAAACCCTATTCAACCTTAAAGGAACACAGCAGCAAGTGCAGCAGTTACATATCGCATAATACTTCCCTCTGCATTCTATAATGCACTGAACCAAATTTCTTGCACTACACTCATCAATTATATCCTTAGCCTCATCTTTACTTATTTGTGTAAATTCATCACTTTTAAATTCAGTAAAAAAATCATAACCTGCCCCAACAACCAGATCTGTCCTGATCGGATTGTCACAATTGCCAAAGACCTTTCTGCACGTGCAATCACCCACAGCAATATTTTGCGCTCTATCTATAACCTGCTTTGCTTCCTCTCCAGTTAGAACAAGTGCTGAATGCTGACTTACAGCAAACCAATTTAACAAGGCCCTCACAACTCTTCCTACAATTGGCAGTTTTGTGAATTTTGCACCAAATATGTAGAACCTTACCACAAACTCCCGATGAATACCATAGAATTTTAAAAAATGATGCATATCGATTTCCTTACCAATTAAAGGGATTAAGAACAAAATCCTCGCTAACGCTCAGGTATTCCTAAATTACGCCGAGGGGGAGATTCGAACTCCCGAGGGGCTTAAGCCCCACAAGCTTTCCAAGCTTGCGCCATACCGCTAGACTACCTCGGCAAATTGGTATCTTTTTTCGCTAGCCAACCCTTTGGATACGTGCCTTCATGCATCAATACCCGTTTGGATTGGGCCGCCAGACCCGTATCATTATTAAGTACGCGATCAGTATCCATAAGCGCTTGTGCCAGTGCCACTGCCTCGCCCTTTAAACTCATGACCAGTACAGTATCATCAGGTTGTATGCCAGTATCTATCTTCACTATACCTGGTATTGCCAGAGATGCACCATGACAGATCGCATCTACAGCATTGTCCCGTATAATAATACGTGGCAAATGCACCAGACCCATCTCCATGGGCGAGATCACACGTCGCAGTTCACTTTCATCGCCTGTTTCCTGACACATTACCACTGCATCTTTCAAGTCGAATAGTGTAATTAAACTATCATCTTCCTTAAAAGGTCCGCTTCTGGTACGACGCAACTCCTGCATATGAGCACCCGTACCCAGCGCTGCACCCATGTCATGGCATAACTTCCTGATATAAGTACCGGATTCACATCCAACACGCATCAGTACACTACTGCCCTCTATCTCCATAATATCCAGATAATAGATAGTCCGTATCCTGAGCTCGCGCTTTATTGCAGACTTCACAGGGGGACGCTGATAAATAGGTCCGGTGAACTCACTTGCGATCCTTTCAATAGCTGTCTTCTTTACAACTGAATGTAATCTCATTAAACATATATATTCTTTACCTGCTTTCATTAATGACCCTACTGATTTAGTAGCATCCCCTAACATAACAGGTAACAGTCCGGTTACTTTAGGATCAAGTGTCCCACCGTGACCGGCTTTTGGAATGTTCAGGATCTTTTTCACCCATGACACAACTTCATGACTGGTAGGTCCGGATGGTTTATCCAGATTGATGACTCCCAGACTAATATACTCCTTTATAGGACGCCGGTTAGGTATATAACCGTAATCAGGATCGGTAATAGCTTCAGTTTTCTCTATAAGCTCACGGGACACGTCCAGAGGTAATTTATTTGTCAATTTAATCCCTTAAGTCCCTTTTCTTCATTGATCTTATAGCAGTAATAGCAAGTTGTACAGTTGCCTTAGGGTTCCATATGCTGGATTCTATCACAAGGTCATACGGTGATAGATCAGAAATATCGATATCATAAATTTCTCGATATCGTTTTGCTTCACTCTCCTGACGGATCAGTGTCTCCTGCATGGCCTGCTCAAAAGAGATATTCTCTCGCTCTGATATCCGCCTGGCCCTTACCCTTATATCTGTTTTAAGCATGATCTTCAAATCCGCATCAATGAACCTGCCTGAAAGCCTGCCTTCGAATAAAAGATCATCGCCATTTTTTGAGACCTCTACCTGATGCTCGTCGATCTGTTTATCAATAGCAGGATCAGTCTGTGCTATATACCCGAAATCTTCAAGACTGACACCTCTTTCTTTTGCCATTGCACGAAACATATCACCTGATGAAATATAAGTTAGTTTAAAATAATCAGCAATAACACTTGAAAGAGTACTCGTCCCACTTCCGGGTGGACCGCTTATTGTAATGATCATATTTAAGCGCCGCCGATATTCAGGCTCTTCCTGATTATCTGGCTTACAGGTAAACTACATATAAAATACCAGAATATCCAGTACTGAATGGGCCCTAAAACAAAATCATCCATCGCTTTTTCACCCCAGAACGGAAACACCATCTCAGACACTATTCCAAGATCAGATTGTTGATTAATAAAAAAATATGCCCACATGAACAGCGGTAATGAGATAATACTGATATATATCATAGGCTTGAACTGCTGTTTTGTCATCTTCATCTGGTCCCCCATCATTTCAGAACGCTCAGCTTCCAGTTTCTTAAGCTTTGACTGATTATCTGCGATCTGGGCTTCCTTGAACTCTTTTTGGAAGCTCTTCATCCGGTCCTGCACACGCCGCATCAGCTCCCAGTCCATAGTATATTTCTGGATCAACGATGCATATAGGCCGGTAATGGCAGCCATAATAAAAAGCATTACATGGAATGGTAGTATATCAGGCAACGGTCCTAACAGGAACCCTACTCCCATACCTAATTGAGTTCTATAACCCTCTCCTAACATAATTCCGAGCATTAATGCTATACCAAGCCCTAATGCTAACCTATCTGCAATTGTTTTTATATCTACATTTGGCATATCGGAATCTACTCCATTATCATATTTATAACTGTCCTGATCTGCTGGAAAATATCCTTAATTCCACCGCTTCCACTCACAGTCCGAACCAGTCCTTTTTCATTGTAATAATCAATAAGAGGATGAGTTTGCTTGTAATAGGCAGCCAGTCGTGTCTTAACTGCAGCCGGAGTATCATCATCCCGATGGTAAAGCTCATCTGAGCATATATCACATATCTCGTTTACTTTAGGCGGATTAAATACCATATGATAGCTAGCACCGCACCTGCACATCCTTCGACCTGCCAGTCTTTCTATAAGCTCATCATCTGGCACTTCGATATCTATCACTACATCAAGGTCCTTATTGATCTTACTCAATATCTCTTGCAAAGCCTCAGCCTGCACAACGGTCCTGGGGTATCCGTCTAATAAGAACCCTTTATTAGTATCGGATTTCAAGAGCCGATCCCTGATAATATCTATCAATACACTATCAGGAACAAGTTCACCTCTATCCATATATTCCTTGGCCTTATACCCAAGTTGTGTGTTTTTTTTTACATTTTCCCTCAGGATATCACCTGTGGAGATATGCACAATCCGGTACTCCGTACATAGCATCTTGGCTTGAGTACCTTTTCCTGCACCAGGTGCACCCAGCAATACTAATTTTACCATATTTACTATGTACCTCCGAGGAACTGCCGCATCATCGGATGCATCTCCATCATCTGCTCAGAAGCCAGGTCTTCATACAATCTGTACACAATACTCACTGTCAGCAGCAGCCCGGTACCTCCTGCTCCTCCCAGCGTACCCATCAGACTGGCGACTAATGTTAAAATACCGATAAATGCTCCACCTATAATAGTAACACGTGGAATATACCTGATCATGACCCGCTCAATACTATCCACATTTCTCCGAAAGCCTGGTATTTGCAT
This sequence comes from Methanosarcinales archaeon, assembly GCA_021108405.1. Lineage (GTDB taxonomy): Archaea > Halobacteriota > Methanosarcinia > Methanosarcinales > Methanocomedenaceae > Methanomarinus. Next base: position 14,129 of record JAIOQW010000351.1, on the reverse strand, counting down.
ACCTGACTGGAAGATCTTCTGGGCAGTACTCTTTGCATTCATACCAGTAGTCTCTACCCAGAATAAAGCGAAGATTATCCCTCCGATGATAAGCATAGCAGCATCAAGACCAACATGCAGTAATATCTGCCAGATAGCCGGTACATCTACTACTCCTAAAGCTTCACCATACTGGGCATTTATATCTACGAATTTTTGATTCACAAGACTAGGCATCCAGTCATACGGTCCATTAATAGGTGAGATATAATACATCAGACCACTAACCGGATCACTCCCTCGGAACTCACCAAAAAAAGTGATCCCTTTATTATACATCAACATACCTACCATCTGGATATTTGCCTGCAGCGCCCTGACCAAGATCATCGGCAGTACGCTGGCATAGATAAGTTTAACAGGGAACCGTCCTCTTGCACCACGTACTGCACTATGGGCAAGCGGGATCTCTATCCTGGTAGATTCTACATAGACAACCATCAAAAAGATCAAGACAGTGCTGATCAGTGCAAGGATGCTCCCTTCAATAAACACGTTATAGAGAGCATTATCACCGAATATATTACTCAACCCGACATCTGTAATGAAAAAAATCCATTTGGGGATCAGACCAACCGGAGTACTGCCAGCTCCATCAGGACGAGCAATACTGAACAACCCGGTCACAATTGACTGGGATACACCTGCTACAATAAATAGCCCCACACCTGAACCTATACCCCATTTGGATACGATCTCATCCATGAACAGTATAAGAGTACCGCCTATAAAGATCTGAATAAAAATAATAAAGAGCACCATGTATTCCCCGCCACCGGATGTGAGATTCAAAGATGCAGCCATCATTTCTGACAGATTTGCATCAGGCATAATGTATCCACCCAGTAATTGCGGAAGACTTTCCAGTACTATCATCACAAAGACAAGTACTTTTTGAGCTCCCTGAAAGATAGCCTGATCCTGAGGATTTGACATATCCATCTTTATTACGTCAGCACCCACCAGCAATTGCAGCACAATAGATGCAGTAACAATAGGTCCTATACCCAGTAATAAAAGAGATCCTGAAGCCCCGGCAAAGAATGCCCGGTAATGTTCGAATAAATCAACAGATTCTGCAGACATACCAAAAAGCGGAACATTGGATAGCGTAAAATACAGCAATAATATCCCAACGGTCCAGGTCAATTTGGTCTTAAAATGTACATGCCCTTCCGGTCTGGCCACAGCTGGCAATTTTTTCAAGTACGGCTCAATAGTATCCTTAAAAGTCATTACATACCCCTGGTCTTGATAGTATTATTAATATTAGTAATAAAGTATTGTAGTAATATTGTGCATTAACAATTTAATATTATTGCTCCTGAGTAGATTCCGATACTTGTTCAATTTGATCTACTTGTTCCGCATCCTGCGGGATATATTCTTCAATTCGTCCGCCCGCTTCTTCTATCCTGGACCTGGCTTTGTCACTGCAATCTGCAACAGTAATAATCATGGATTTTGCAGCTTTACCTGTACCCAATAATTTATCAATCGGATATTCCAGTTCTGCCAGATTTATATAATACACATCATCTTCTTTTCGTGCTTGTTCATCCAGTACAAGCTGTTGGGCCATTTCATCCAGTTCACCTACATTTACAATGGATTTATACGATATGACCTTCTGGGGCCGTTTGAACCCGTGCTTCCCAAAAGTATAGCCCTGCAGGAAATTACGTACAAAATGATGCTTATCATTACCTGCATTGCCGTGACCTCCACGACTTCCGGCACCCCGGCGGTTCTTATGCGTACCGCCTCCGCATGTCCGGGACCCTCTAAATTTTGTTACATTCTTTTTCATTCAGGTTCACCTCATTTTATGAAGCAGTGCATTTATTCTGTCTCCATGATATCCCAGTGTACCTCCTTCAGGTACTGTCTTTTTAATACCTTTATGCCCCTTTCTGGGAGGATGAAGTCTGAATAAAGGTTTTAATTGTGGTACATCTTTAAGTGACACTTCTCCTGAACACACAGCCTGTGCCAGAGCTTTGATATCATCAAAGGAAGTATGTTCCTTAACATAATCATCTGTTAGTTGAATCCCTCCAACCAGTTCGCCCCGGTTACACATCATCTGTCCAAGAATTTCAGGAGAAATAATTCCCCATGCCACATAATCCTTAACCTTCTGTATCATACCTTTATTATTGGGATTCTCTTCCAGTACTACACAGTGATTATTCCTGTTTAACCTCAGCATTTCCAATGTATCTCTGATCTGCGGTCTTGTATTGACCACTGATCGAAGCCTTACTACCGCATACATCATTTAATCTCCATAGTACGTACTATAGCTGTCTGTTTCAATGCTTCATAGGTAGCTTTTGCAAAATTTAATGTAGTCCTGGTCTGACCTTCTGTCCTTGTCCATACATCTTTGATACCTGCTAACTGCATTACTATCTTTGCCGTCCCTCCGGCAGCCAGACCAAGTCCTCTTGGAGCAGGTTTTAATATAACCTTTACACTCCCCATCTTGCCGACCACCTCAAAAGGAACAGTATGCTCGGTCCCACAGCCGCACTCCCAGGAACCACATCCTCTTTTAACAGATACCATATTGATCTTGGCGGAATCAATAGCTTTTCTAATAGCAGGTCCGACTTGAACATCTTTTCCCTGACCCATGCCTAAGAACCCGTCCTCATTACCCACTGCAACAGTAGCTCTGAATTTCACACGTCTTCCTGAATCGGTCATCCTCTGGACCATATTTATATCAAGTACTTCTTCCTTTAGTTCTGAGAACAATGTATCCACTATTTGAGGTTCCTTTAAAGGAAGACCGGACGCTAAGACCTCATCCATAGAGGTTATTTCTCCTTCAGTAACCAGGTGTCCAAGTCTTGTTAACGGAACCCACTTCGTTTCATAATCATATGACATAATCTATTCCTCCCCGAACTCCTCTTTTATCTTCGATAAGGCTTTCTCGAACATAGCAGGTATATCGCTGCCTGTATGATCCTTTATGGTTTCACCCTTGATCCTTGCATCATCAGGGAATATCTTAGGATCATGCGGAACATCAAACCCGGAATCAATTATACCTTTCAATGATGCATAAACCCTGGCGCCTTTGGATGAGACCTGCAGTCCGATATCCAGTATAGCACTCTTATAATCTGCTTGCAGCGCTTTATACCCAAAGAGTAAACCAGTAAGGTATGCCGCCGGAATATTACCGGTAGAACCATCATATCCATATCTTGCAAGTTCACTGGAATCGGCATGTATCCATGTATGATCTCCTTCTTGTTTTGCTATTACCAACTGGAGTTTCATATGATGAAGACTCCTGCGTACCACGACACGTGGTCTTTTGGAAATAATTAACCTTAATCGCTGATGATAATCAGTCCTTCCTTCTCTTCTACGTCTGAAAGGTATTTTATATCTCGGTCCTGTTGCCATTTTTATTTCTCCCTTTGAGCAATCAACTCAATATGCGCTTCCATATGGGCCACATTCCTGTATTCTCCGCCTTTAGCCTTTCTGTACATCTTATGATATACAGACTTATCCAGCGTTCCGTCCGATCTCATCTCATGAAGCCTTTTTCGAAGAGAACGTATCTTCTTCATCCACTGCCTTTTTCTCGGATTACGTGCACCTTTGGCCCCTTTTCTTGATCCATGGCCTTTTCGGTGTCCATATGCGCGTTTAATATCAAGTTTCCTTGCACGTCCCCTGGATATGCCTTTAACAGGTTTTGCAATAATAAGATTATCAGATATCAGTTCTCGTATATCTTCTCGCGTAATAGCCTTTGAAATCTCTTCTGCATTATCAGGATCAATCCATATTCTGTTGGCCCCTACTTTTAATACACTGGCTGCAATTTGACGTTGGTTTTTAAGATCGGCCATATCACAGCCCCCTTTCTTCCACTGGAGAATTTAATATCTTCAACCCTTGAGTCTGTGCTTTCTTTATTATCTCAATTCGTTTTCGCTGACCCACTGTACGGGATATGCGAACGGCCTGTGTACCTGGATCCATATTTTCCAGATCATATACTCGTGATACAAGCACATCCATAAATCCGGACGGATGCAACCCTTTCACTGCAACAGGACTTCCGAATCCTACTCTTACTATCTGACCTTTACCAAGGATATACCGACGCTTCTTATTATGAAGTCCTCTTGGGCGCCTCCATGTTTTTTTAAGCCTTTTCTTCTTATGGTGATCGGTCTGCAAAAAAACAGGTTTCTTCTGCTTTTGCCTTTTCCTTACCTTCAGGAGCCGTAGTGATCCCTGATCCATCGTTAATTTGGAGATAGTAATTTTTTCTTCTTCGACTTCTACTGCCTCTGTATCATTTTGCTCTGTTTCTTCCACCATTATCATCACCTATGCTCTCGTTTTTTCCACTAAATAAATACCGTCCTGGAAAACCCGGGGGTCAAATCTTTTTATCTTGGTTGCCTGTTGGATATTAGCCGCAGTCTGACCTACATGCTCTATATTAATTCCCTCAACAACAACTTCATTTCCTTTAACCTCTACAGTAGTATCGCCAATTATCTTAGCTTTTCTAGGTTTTTTCTCACCCAGGAAATTACCTATATTCAGATAATTCTCATCTACCTTAAGCTGGATAGGAAAGTGAGAATATACCACTTTCAATAAATATGTATAGCTACCGGTTACACCATTTATCATATTCCTGATATGAGATGTAATAGTCCCGAGCATTGCCTGCTGTTTTTTTCTGTTAACAGTTAGGTTTATAATGATCTTATTATCTTTTTTATCTATAACAACCCCTGGGTACCATAACTCCCGATGGATTGCCCCTTTGGGACCGTTGACTGAAATATTGTTATCTTTCAATACTACTTCAACACCTTCAGGAATATCAAGTACTTTTTTTAATTCTTTTCCCATAATCACACCTCAATAGACATATGCGAGTAATTGTCCACCTACACTCTTGAGCCGAGCATCATAATGGGATAGTACACCATCAGGTGTAGTAAGAATAATTGCACCGAAATTACGTGCCGGAAGGTATCGTTTCTCCCATTTCTCAAAGTTCTTGTGTCCTACTGAAGATCTGGGTTTGATAACACCGCATTTATTAATCTTCCCTGAAAGCTCTATCTTTATCATACCTGATTTACCGTCATCTATAAATTCGAAATTATCTATATATTCCATATCCTGCATGACTTTCAATACATTACCTATTAGTTTGGATGCAGGATTAATCAGGCAACTGGGTTTACCTGTACTCTCTGCATTTTTTATGGTTGAAAGTGCATCTGCTAATGGATCTAATAATACCATATTGCTCACCTCATGAATATTTGTTAAAACCCATCTCGCGTGCGATCTCTCTGAAACACTGTCTGCACAAGTAAATTCCATATTTACGTACCAGACCCTGCTTGCGGCCGCATCTGCTACACTGATTAGCTCCACGACCGAACTTTTTACTTTCCTGTGTCTGCGCATCTTTTTTCATGACATAATCTCCACGCCGTATGAATCTTTAAGGAAGTCTATTGCATCTTCCTTTGTTACCTTATGAGATTCAGGTATCTTTCGCTGTTTGATCTTTCTCCTGTACACCCTGTACCCGGGTCTGATTAAAGATACTGACACATCCATCCCGAATATACCGATATTAGGATCATATTTCATATCAGGAAAATCAGTATGTTCTTCGATCCCAAAATTGAAATTACCAGTATCATCAAACTGGCTTTCTCGTATCCTGTTCTCATTAATAGCTAAACTGGATCTCATGAAATCTTCAGCCAGAGCAGCCCTTAGCGTTACTTTGCATCCGATAGGCTCGTTCTTTTTGATACCAAATGTCTGCAGTGTCCGCTTGGCCTTAGACCTTACACTGGTCTGCTTTGTAATAGCATTAAGGATATTCTCCGCATTATTCAGATGCTCACCGCTTTCACCTACACCGATATGAACAGTGACCTTGTCTACTCTAAGAGTCCTCATCACATTATTGTTATTCACGAACAGCACCTCCTAAATTAAACTCAGGTTCGTCAATACCGACTACGAACACATAATCCTCAATAGTCTCGAACGAAGTACCATCCTTTTTCTCCAGCAGTACCATATTATGCCTTCCACTTCGTACTTTCTTGATCTCATTGATCCTTGCAAGCTCTCCCGAATGTGTTCCACCTATGACCAGAGCCAAATTTCCTTGTTCATATTTTATATGCTTATGAATGCCCTTATCAGGTATAGAGAGAATGATCGTATCCTTAGTCTTATATTCATTACTGCCAAGGATATTAGTACCATCATGAAGGTTCAGTTGAACTTTTCCGCCTCTGATTATGGTCTTATCAAGTATCTGGACTGGTTTCATAGGGTCTTGTGTATCCAGTTCATTTACCATTAATCTACTATTCGGATCCAGAAGTATTCTATAGCTTGTTTTCAGCTTAGGGATCTGGATGACATCAAATAAACCAACAGGGAATTTATGATCTTTTCTGACTGTTCCGTCAACAAGCACATTGCCTTCATTCAGAATGCGCTTTGTCTCCCTCATATTATCTGCTAATTTTAATACATCTCTAAGTAAAATAATTAGTGGAATTGCCTGTTTAAGTGAATGTGGACCTGGATTAGGTTTAGTTACCCATATATGTGTTTTCTTGGCAATAGGCCATTTTTTTGGTGATGCGATCCTTTTCAGATGCTTGCTCACTATTCTTCGCCTCCTCGTGATAATGTAAGTTCTCTGATCTCATCCTTAAGTACCAATTTAGTGATCATGATATTAGATGGATGAACAGGTCTAGGTACCTCAGTTCCATCAGCTTTTGCAACACTTACTCCTTCGACTATTACAGTACCACTTTTTAATCTCACCTGTTCTACTACTCCTTCGACACCTGTATGATCACCTCGCATGACCATTACAGTATCACCTTCCCTGACAGGTATATTCCGGAGATGGTACTTAGCTTTAAGCTCAGAGCTCAAATGAGCACTTATCAATTTTTGACGTTGATGAAGAGATGCATTATAACGTGCTTTTCGCTGTTTTTTTGGTTGTTTTGAAATAATTCTCATTATATAACACCTCACACAATAATAGATGCTGCAGAAGCTATCTTGGTAAATCTCTCTGCAGCTTCTCTTGCAACGGGACCTTTGATCTCTGTTCCTTTTGGAATACCTCCGATATCAGTGATCACAGCAGCATTATCTTCAAAAGCAACCCGTAGTCCATCAGGACGCCTGAATTCTTTTTTCTGCCGTATCACCACAGCATTCAATATCTGTTTTCTCATATCGGGAGTGCCTTTTTTAACACTGACAACAAGCAGATCGCCAATTCCAGCCTTAGGCATTCTATTCTTTACTCCTCTATATTTCTTTACAGAAATAATCTCTACCTGTCTGGCACCTGTATTATCTACTACATCCAATCTGGCACCGGCATTTAGGGATCGAGGTATCTTGGCTTTCATTCCGATCATTCACATCACCTCAACTACAACAAATTTCTTTGTCTTGCTTAGAGGTCTGCATTCTGCTACTTTGACGATATCGCCCTCTTTTGCATCGATACATGATGGGTTATGAGCATGCAGTTTCGACTGTCTTTTTTCGTATCGTTCATATTTGGTAACCAGTTTTTCGAACGTTCTCTTTACTACTACTGTCGCACTCATTTTACTGCTGACTACTGAACCGGTGAAAACCTGGCCCCTTACAGGAAGATTACCATGGAACGGACAATTGACATCATTACACTCTTTATCAGGAACTTTCACATCCAGTCCTATATCTTTTGTCATCTTCAATTCCTCTTATATTTAATTATAGATCTATCCGTCGTCTAATACTTTTCTTAAATTTTGTTTGTATGCGATTTTCCGGTTGTGAGAGCAAGAGGGTTCCATCAACTTTAACTTGAATTTTACTTTTTAGCAGGTAACGTCTGCCAGTCGGTAAATTAAAAAGAAAATGGGTATGTGATTTCGCAATTATTTTAGTAAGCCCTTTTTCCAACTGAATATTCAGTGTATTCTTAGTTTCATCTATCACTTTTCCTTTGATCCCTATCTGACTGAAGTTAGAACTATCTATTACTTCTGCCTCAAGACCTATGATTTCATGATGGATGAGATTACCGGGTGATACTTGCATTATATTCCTCTATCTATTTATTCGCCTAATTCTTTATTAATGGTTTTGATCCTTGCGATCGTCCTGCGTATTTCACCAATACGTCCTGGATTTTCAGGAGCACCACCTGCTGATGCAATGGCACGTTCCCTAATAAGTTCATTATTGAGATTGTCTAGCTCATCCAGCCTCTCTTCATGGCTCATGTTTCGAATCTCATCCACACGAAGGATAGCCATTATTAATCATCTCCTTCATTTTTATGTATCCGTAAGACCGGATGCCAGTAATCATAGCCCTTATGCTTATGCTCTTTTATATTATTATGCTCCCGAACTCTTTCTTCTTCGACTTCTACAGCTTCTGTTACTTCTTTTGTATCTGCTACCTCATCAGTAGTGGATGTTGTCTTTTCTGCACCAGATACTGTTACAACGGGGTGTGGTATGGACATAGGATGCCAGTCCAGGTCATCATGTCTATGTTCCCATATGCTACCTACCTGTCTGATATTCTCCATTTTGGTCTTTTCTTTCTCTGGGGCCTTTTCTACTACTTCTTTGATCCCTTCCTTAGCTTCTTTAACTTCGGGTTCAGTTGGAGCTTCCGTTTCAATCATGTAGAACTTGCCTGGTAGTTCCGTACCAGGGTGAACGATCCTTACAGAGCATCCAATAGTACCTAATTTCTTAACAGCTGTGGCAAAACCAGTATCGACCAGTTCTTCAGCAGGTTTACCTGCATGTTTGATATATCCGTCTACTATTTTCGAGACCTTGGATCTGGGTCCTGTCAATTTTCCTGAGATAACGATTTCACACCCGAGTGCTCCTGCATCCATAATACGCCTTAGCATATTATGACCGGCTTTCCTGAAATACCAGCCTCTTTCCAGTGCATTTGCCAATCGGTTTGCCATCATCTGAGCATTGAGTTCAGGTACTTTTACTTCCTGTACATCGATCTGAGGATTATCCACATTAAATACATATATCATATCATTAGTCAAATTGTGAATGGTCTTTCCACCTTTACCTATTACCATCCCTGGCTTTTCAGCATATAGTGTGATCTGGGTCCCCAGTGGCGTTCGTGTCATAAACATCCCGCCATAACCAGCACGTTCAAGCTGTTTGGTAAAATATTCATTTATCCTGGCTTTGGTCAGACCGTCCTGTACGAACTTCTTTTCAATTCCCATAATTCTACTGCACCTCTTCCAGTATCATTTCTATATTAACCGTTTCTGTATTTTTTGGCGAGGAACTCCCTCTTGCCCTGGCCCTGTAACCCTGTATGACCCTGCCTTTTTTAGTAGCAATATGGGCTATCTTCATATCTTCAGGTTCAAAGCCTTTATATTCGGCATTAGCCTGGGCATTTGTTAAGATCTTAATAAATTCCTTTGCAGCTTTTTGTGGATACCTGCCAGCCGCCATAGGACCTTTGCGATGTCCCATACTGTCATTATGCCGTTTGAATGGGACTGCTTGTTTTAGAGCCACTACATTATCAAGATACCTTCTGGCATGACCTGTTTTCATACCTTTGATAGCTTTGCATATCTCTCTGGAATGTCTTGGAGAAATATGGAGTTCATGTCCTATAGCTTTCGATGTAGTCTCAGGATCTGTCTGTACTGAATATTGAATTCTTGACATTTAAGGTTCCTCCATTACTTCAAGGGTACGAACTTACTTGACCTGGTTGCACCTACACCTGCTGAGCCATGTGAAACTCGCCTGCGGGTAAGAGAATATTCACCGAAATAAGATCCGAGCATTTCCGGGATCACTTCAATTTTCTCAAACTGCTTACCATTATATATTTCTAAAGTCAGACCTACCATATCAGGTAATATTATCATATTTCTCAGATGTGTTTTGATAGTAGTATCACCATTGTTGATATTTTGTAATATCTTCTTATGTTCATCACCAAATCCACGTAATATGGTCCTGCGCTGTCTTGAAGGCAAGAGCTCTGCAAACTCCTTTATATTCATCTTCTTAAGCTGTTCAAGAGTACTTCCTCGGTATGTGAATTCACCTTTTCTCTTTGGTAGTTTAGTAGATGTTCTTTTTGCCATGCCTTATCACCTCTTTCCTGTTCTCCTTGCCGCTATTGATCCAACTTTTCTGCCCGGGGGTGCATTTCGACTTACCGTCTTTGGTTTTCCGGGATGCTGCCACCCTCCGCCTCCGAACGGGTGGTCGATAGCATTCATTGCTACACCTCTGACCCTGGGATACTTTGCTGCTCTCGTCTTAAGTTTATGGTATTTCTTTCCTGCTTTGACATATGGTTTATCAGTTCTACCTGCACCGGCAACCACACCTATAGTAGCGCGGCAACGCGGTGATAACCATTTCATCTTTCCACTTGGTAACTGAACAACAGTTTTTTTTGCATCATGAGCTACTAAAACAGAATATACACCGCTTGCTCTTGTTAATTGACCGCCATCTCCAGGTTTATTCTCTATATTGCATATAAGTATACCTTCCGGGATCTCACGTAGCGGGAGAGTATTACCTCCTTTGATCGGCGCAGATATACCGCATGCTATCTTCTGTCCGACTGCAACACCTTCAGGTATCAGTATGAGTCGCTCTTCTCCACTATCCAGTCTAACCCTACCAATAGGAGCTGACCTTGCAGGGTCGTGTAGTATCTCAATGACTTGCGCGTAGATTGTATCATTACTGTCCATTGCTATATGCCTGAGTTTAGCTTTGTACTTATGAGAGGGTGCCCGGTAGGTGGGACTCCCTTTTCCGCGGTTCTGTGATATGATTCTCTTTCCCATCTTTTCACCTTCCTTTAGAATATTCCCAGCTTTGATGCAAGTTCACTGGCAGTACCTTCACCTTCGAAAGTTACAATAGCCTTTTTCTTGCCTTTCATTGTGATCATGGTATTAACCTTTACTATTGGGATATCATACAGCTCCTCTACCTCTCGCTTTATTTGGTCTTTAGTAGCATTAATATCTACAATGAACTGTAACTTATTATTATCTTCGATAGTATAGGTGGCTTTTTCAGTAATGAACGGATGTCGTATTATAGACATTAATTCACCTCCCCAAGCGCTTTTATAGCAGATTCGGTCCAGATAGCCAATCTACCTGCGTGAGTACCGGGTGCCAGTAGTTCAGTATTTAACTTTTTCACTGCTACCACATCCACTCCGGATAGGTTTCTGGCAGCACGGCCTATCCCATTATCTTGGTTTACTATTATTAAAATACTCTTGATTTTTTTGTATTTTCGACCACGTCTCTTTCCGCCGCCTGCCCTTATATGCTTACCATTCCTGGATCTTAATATATCATTATACACTTTTGCAGCCTCCATGAATCCTACAACTTCCTTTGTAGTCCGAAGGTTTTGGAACTCATCAACTGCTACAACAGGCAGATCAGCTTCAAATCTGTGTCCTCTATGACGTACCAATTCAATATCGATAGTGGCAGCTATAGCTGACCTTATGGCCTTTAATCTCTCCTTTTTATTTACTTTTTCAGAATAATCCTTCTCGACCTTGGGTGGATGAGCTTTCCTTCCGCCTCTTGCTTGGGATATCCTTGCTACACGGTTCCCGGTCTTAATCCTGGGTACACGAGCCATACCTCGGCCCGGACCCCAATTATCAGCTGATGTTTTCATGCCTGCATAGGGTGTAGGGCCATAAACCTGAAGTCTATTAGCCTGGGCAGCCAGGACTGCTTTCTTAATAAGGTCAGGCCTATATGCCTCATTAAATATATCCGGTAGTTCTATTTCACTACTGGATAATCCTGTTAGATCAATAATTTGTGCTTTGCTCATTTATTTCACCCTTGCCTTGACTCAACGCTGATATGTGATATCTGGGGCGTTACAGTAGTCTTTATTTTAGCTCTGATTGCAGGCCTTAACCTGATTAACCGTTTCTTGGGACCAGGTACACTACCTTTTATCAATATGTAATTGTTTTTTACTATTCCGTAATTAAGAAATCCACCGGCGGGAGTTATATCATTACCGTCTTCACCAATCTTAAGAATTCGTTTATTATATTCTGTTCGCTGATGATAACCAGTCTGACCTAATTGAGGAACTCGCCAGTTAACCCTTGAAGGGTTCCATGGTCCTAATGTACCTATCTGTCGAAGGCTCCCCTGTCTGCTGTGTTTGTGCTTCATGAGATTTATGTGCCATCGCTTTACAGGACCTTGTGTCCCTTTACCTTTAGTGATAGCAGATACATCAACCATATCACCGGGATTAAAAATATCAGATATACTGATAGATTTGCCAAGAACAGATTTCGCATACTCCAGTTTGGCTTTCGTATCCCCTCCTATGACCCTGTTTTCCATCAAGTCCGGTTTCTTCTTTGGTACACCTGAAATCACAGACGGAAGTGTATAAGATATTAGATTAATATTATCAACTTGTCCTTCTTCTACTAACGTCTCGATCTTTCCAAGTGCGTTTTGCGTATCTATTTTCTTGGGCGTGAATATTTTTTTAAATAATGTAGGTTCAAGTTCATTAGACCAGGCTTCACATAGTATTTTTGTGCCGTAAGTTTCCGGTTTACCATAGACCCTGACTGCCGCTATCTTTATAGCAGGTACTTCAAGTACTGTTACCGGAATAGATATTTCCATATTTTCCGTAAGACTGTTCGGACTGTCGTCTATCATATTTATATGGGTCATACCTACCTTATATCCCGCAAACCCGCCTAATTTAGACTCTCCATTACCTTCAGGCCATGATCGTATAGTTGGGACCTGACTTTTTGCTCTTATTCTGGGGCTGAATGCCAGAGAACCTCGTCTTGGTCTGTGTAAGTTTGCCATTATTTTCCTCCTTTATCTCTTGAATACTGTCTTAAGCCTACCTAACCAGGTTCAGCACAGACAGTGTAGCCCATACGGCTTCTTCTGTTCTTACTGTGGCTGTACCCTGCTTCGGTATGATATTCAGTGCCTCACACTGAATTTGTGAGAGTTGAGTACCCTCATTTGCCAATATCGATTCCACACCTTGTTTGGGTGACCCGAATACAATAGCAGTTAATGATGAATGTCTGATCAAACCACTGACGTGTTTTAGAACGCTGGTATCGAGTACCTGGCCCTGACGCGCAGTTACTATGATCTGTGCATTTTGCCTTGAAAGCTTTTTAAGAGCTTTAGAAAGACTATCTGCTATTATAGTAGAGTATCCCCAATATAGTGGAATCTCATCTTTTTCTACAAGTTTTGCTTGTATTGGTCGTCTTAAAGAGATCCTGACATTAACGCGTTCTCCTATTGATACTTCTTTCGGAAGTACTCCAAGGCGAACCGGGCTATCTATTCCGATATCGACCCATACGAATTTATCAGATCCTACTTCTTTCTCGCTGTTTTTTTTTCCTGGTTGTCTAACCACTACTCCAACGCGGTATTCTCCTACGTTGATGTGTGATGACCTGGATTCTATCGGATGATGAGGTGTTCGTAGCGGCGGAAGTATACCTGCATATCTCAATTGCGCCTTTAAAGGGAACAGTTGTTTGCGTAAATATTGTGGTGTTTCCGCATATGCAAGTAACAGATCAATGAACTCGCTGTCATCGAACTGAGGGTCACGATAGATAATGATCTTGTTGACCCTGAATACCGCAGCTGCCCTTGCAATCTGGCCTACTTTATATGTCTTTATTCTTTGATCTTTTGACTCTGATGTTAAAGATGAAGGAATAATTATTGTTAAACCATTATTTAAGGGTGGTATTGTCATCTGTATTGTTTAGCCTTATGATATGATATATAATATTTAAGTGTTTGGTTACTCAGAGACCGTTACATTTCGTGTTGGTGAATCTTATGAAACCACAGATAAACACAGATGAAAACAGATTTTCAGGCAGCGTATCCGTGTTTATCTGTGTTCATCTGCGGTTATTTT
>JAIOQW010000158.1 GCA_021108405.1 Methanosarcinales archaeon | reverse complement strand
GGTTCTGTGAGGGGGCTCATAGTAACCTCGGGGCTATTACCCCAACAAGGGGTGCACTATGAGTTCTACTCGACATTTTTGAAAAAAAAGGATCTCGTGTTTTATGACAGAGTCAAAACATTATAATATTACTAAAAAAAACCATTGGAGCCGCTTATAATGTACACAATACTCTTGGCCCAGGTTTCATAGAGAAGGTTTATCTAAATTCACTTACTATTGAGTTGCAATCATTTGGTTTTATAATTGGTGTGGAGAAACTCATTAAAGAAATTAAAATATTCAAATCAATACAAATTAACAATAAATCCGTGTAAATCTGTGTTAATCCGTGTCTATGAAATTATCGATTTAAATAATCCTCTATTGAAATAACTGGTTTTTAGGATAGTGCCTCCCTCTGCATATATTAAATAAACAACGAACTAAAACGAACTGAAACGAACTCTTTTACAAATGAATTACAAATAAGTATATATGACAACATTGATTTATATTACTCTCATATAATATATCACTGTAAATAACCGTATATAGCCGTATATAACTGTATATAATTACATACATGACAACAAATTCCAATACAAGATCCAATCCTGATATATCAACAATCCTCGATCAGTTACAATCAGACACATCAGGATTGACACAGGAGGAAGCACGTAGTCGACTGGCAAAATATGGAAAAAACGAACTTAAACAGATAAAAAAAGCAACTCCTCTGAAGATCTTTGCACGCCAGTTCATAGATTTCATGTTTCTTCTACTTGTTATTGCAGCAATCGTATCTTTTTTTATTGGTGAGTACCTCGATGGTATTGTGATCATGGGATTCGTTATTTTTAATGCAGTACTTGGTTTCACCCAGGAGTACCGTGCCGAACGTGCACTTGAAGCGTTAAATTCCATGATCGCACCACAGGCGCGAGTGATAAGGGACCAAAGCGAGAAGATGGTAGATGCCATAGAACTCGTACCCGGTGATGTAATTCTGGTTGCAGCCGGGGACAGGGTGCAGGCAGACTGTACGATCATCGAAGGAGAACTGCAGATGGATGAATCGGTTCTCACAGGTGAATCGCAGACAGTTAGCCGCATAGCTGAGGATACAGTGCAAGCGGGAACCATTGTAACACATGGGCGTGGAACCTGTATAGTTACACAGACCGGGATGAAGACTGCATTTGGCAAAATTGCTGCAATGGTCCAGACCGAGGATAAGAAAACCCCACTCCAGAAACAATTAGGGCAGCTTGCACAATATCTTGGGATCGGTGCGCTCGTCATCTGTATAATTGTCTTCATCACAGGATTATTAAGAGGATTTTCAGCCGAGGATATGTTCCTTACTTCTGTCAGTCTTGCTGTTGCCGCAGTTCCCGAGGGACTACCTGCTGTGGTTACCATCACACTTGCACTTGGTGTGCAGCGAATGGTAAAAAAGAATGCGATCATCAGGAAACTGCAAGCTGTTGAGACGCTTGGCTGTACAACTGTTATTTGCACTGACAAGACAGGAACACTTACGAAAAACGAGATGACTGTACGCAAGATTTATGTGGATGATACGCTCATCGAGCTTACGGGAGAGGGATATACACCAACAGGTGAATTCAACTCAGACAAAGAAATAAATAATAAATCGTTACGTTTTTTTCTTCGGATAGGAGCATTATGTAACGATTCTTCCCTTATACAGGATGAAGAGGGAAACTGGAAGATCCTTGGCGATCCTACTGAAGGAGCTCTAATGGTTGCGGCAGCAAAGGCAGATATCAATAAGCAAATAATCGCTACCGGATATCCACGGGTTGCAGAAGTTCCATTTGATTCCGATCGCAAATATATGACCACGATCCATGAGGATCATGATAATGGTTCTGATTATCTGGTTTGCATCAAAGGAGCACTTGATTCGATTATTGGAATGTGTAATTATGTTCATAAAGGTGAGATCGTTCAATTGACAGCGAGCGATATTGATACGATCCGGAATATCCAGCAGGACATGAGTGCACATGCACTCAGAGTGCTCGCACTCGCATACAAACCGGTCAATGATATTACCCTGGCACATGATAACGATCTGGTATTTGCTGGTATAGTGGGAATGATCGATCCGCCGCGTTCTGATGTTAAGGGGGCAATAGCCACATGTAAAAAGGCAGGTGTCACTACGATCATGATCACAGGAGACCATAAGGATACTGCACGGGCTATTGCACTTGATCTCGGTATTCTCGATCCCGGACATAAGGATAAAATATCAACCGGAGCTGACCTGGACGCAGGAACCGGGCTTGATGCACTGGTGTATGCCAGAACTTCACCTTCCCACAAGGTCAGTATCATATCTTCTTTGCAGGATCAAGGCAATATTGTAGCAATGACAGGTGATGGTGTAAATGATGCACCTGCACTCAAGATGGCAGATATAGGAGTTGCGATGGGATCTTCAGGTACCGATGTGGCAAAGGAAGCCTCGGAGGTGGTATTGACAGATGATAATTTTGTTTCGATTGTACATGCTGTTGAAGAAGGACGTGGAATATATGATAACATCAAGAAGTTCCTTAGATTCCAGTTATCTACCAATATCGGTGCGATCCTATTGATCTTTTTCGGGCTGTTAGCAGGGGTTCCGCTGCCGCTTGCACCGCTGCAGATATTATTCATCAATTTGCTAATGGACGGTCCGCCCGCACTTTCGCTTTCGATGGAGCCATATCATCAGACTATGAACCGTCCTCCAAGAGATCCCGGTGAATCCATAATCACGATGGATGTGCTAAAATTCATTACCGGTGTGGGAATACTAATGTTTATTGGAACATTTCTTGTATTCTTATATGCATTACAGATATATCCGGGGGATGTGGATCATGCAAGATCGCTTGCATTCACAACTTTTGTTTTTTTCCAGTTATTCAATGCATTTAACTGCCGATCACATCGATATCCACTAAACAGGATCGGTATATTCTCAAATCATTACCTGATATATGCAGTTGTTATTAGTGGTTTTTTACAACTATGCATACTGTACATTCCGTTTATGTGGCCGATATTTAATACTGTTCCTTTAAATGGGTATGATTGGGGTATTGTACTATGTGTTTCTGTAATGGTATTCGTGGTTGTTGAAGGAGTAAAGATGATTCGAACTATGTCAGAACAAAATCCTCGCTAGCGCTCGGATTTTCTTGACTGAGGCTCTGGAAGAGCCGATGATTAGAAGATTCGTAGAATCTTCGCTTGAAGCTTCGAAGAAGCTGAAGACTAAAAGATTCGCAGAATCTTTGCTTGAGGCTCTAAAGAGTCGAAGATTGGAATATTCGTAGAATCTTCGTCCGACGTTTCAGAGGAATGGAGGATTAGAAAATGTGAACGGAGTGAACATTTTCGATATATCAAATAACACTTCCAATTCCTTGATCCCGTATGATCATTTCAATAGTATCAGCGTCAGTCACTCCAGATTCAACACAAGCATCATCCATGACATAGAATGGACTTTTTTGTGCAATACTTTCTTTTGTGATCAGTTTATCTAATTTATAGCTAACCAGAAGTTCCGCAGCCTTAAGGCCTTTCCTCTTCTCTAATGTCATAAATGGGTTCTTTATAAATCTTATCTCCAATAGCGTGTTGTTATCTGTCTGTAAATCAAAAATACAGAAGTATTCTGCCTCTCCGAAATGAGAGGATATCCTGGATTTAATTCCAATATTTTCAATACAGGGAACAGCATATCTTATAAATCCTTTCTTCTCTGGATCAATATGAATTATAACTCTATCTACATTTTTTATCTCGGACTTTATTTTATTTTCAATTGTATCACTCAATTGATGTGCCTTTTCAAGGTCCTTAAAATTTGTTTCTATCTCCAGTTCAATAAAAATAAATTTACCTGAACTTCTTGCTTTTAGAGAGTTTATCCTGTTAACTCCATGCATCCTTGATATAATCTCTCTAATTCTATCCAGGTGTTCATACTCAATAGATGCATCAAGAAGGACCTTTATTGAATCTTTCAATATCTCAAATCCTGATCTGAAAATAAATACCGATACCATGATCCCTGCCAGAGGATCTAAGAAATAGATACCAGAGTAACTTCCTAATATTCCGATAAGCACGGCTGTCGATGTATAGGTATCAGCTCTTGTATGCATTCCATCAGCAATTAAGCTGGGAGAATTCATCTCTCTTCCTATCTTAAGTTTGTAATTACTAAGTAAAAAAGTGAATAATAAAGATACTAATGCAATAACGATTGCAAGTGGAACATTTTCCAGGATTTTTATATTATTGAGTTCTTCAAGTGATGTGAAAATTATATTGTATCCGGCATATAAGATTAAAAGTGCAAGGAACAGACTTACTATATTCTCTGCTTTATGAAAACCATATGGAAAAGACTCCGTTGGTTTTCGGTCCGAAATCTTAAGACCTATAAGGACTCCAAAGGAGCTTATTACATCCGTAGTCGAGTGAACTGCATCAGCGACTAAAGCAATACTTCCTGAAAGAACACCGGCAATATATTTTATAATTGCTAAAAATAGCGTGACTCCTATGGATATTAGGGTAGCTTTCTTATCTTTTTCTATATGAGTCATTATTATAGTATTTATCTGACAGACCTTTAATAGTTATCCTCGCTAACGCTCGGACTTTCGATATAACTTATACTTGATGTACTAGTAAAACCCCCACTCAATTCCACTTCCTTTCACATTTCTTCCATATGATCCATTAAATTATGCATGTGCTCATCCAGGTTCTTCAGGTGCGCACTTATCTCTTCTACATCCCTCATCACATGTTCGATGTCATCATGGACATGTTTTATATCTCCACTAACATGCTCAGTAAGCTCTTTATCATCCATTTTTTCACCTCCGGACGTCTTATAGACGATTAGGTATACTAATACTGTCCCCTAACAAAGTTCGGTTTTTTTATGAAACCTAACAGAGCATATCATTTATCATATCCAAAATGATAAAAAAACAGGCGCTGTTGCCGGAGATATTTATGGTACTGCAAGAGGTGGTTATTCAAAGCTATTCACCAAATCCAAGTATCTTTTGATCATCTTGTGCTACTTTTAACATTTTGAAACAATAGTTGTAACTGTCGTGTTAAAGTCATAAGGGCTCTTAAAAGAGCCGAAGGTAAAAAAAATAAATGGGAATACCCATTCACATTTTAAGTTCTATTTGTTTATTTACGCCTCAACTGCAGACATATAATAACCAAAAACCCACATAGTGCAGATACAATCCCGAAACCGGGTATAAATGAACTTTGAATCTCAGTATCCTCTTTTTGATTGTTATCTGATGACAAATCAACAAGATTCAGACTATCACCGGGCTTTGTTGCCTTGATCAGGCTTCCGGATGTGTCCTTCTCTACCTCGTATCCCAGTGCCCCAAAGTCGATCCTGTGATCCTCGTGGCAGTCCTCACATATAAGCGCCTCATCTTTGGGCGAAACCCCATGGAAGATTCCCATATGCCGCTTTGCATCCACGTACTGGATCGGGTCGTATATCTTCCCTGTTGATTCAAAAAGTGCCTGGGTCATATTATCAGACATAAGTACAGTCATTGTCCTGAATGGTAATAAGTACGTGCCATCCCATGGTTGTCTACCTAAATGTAGCCGGCTTGCGTAAATCTTTGATGTGGGATCATCGATTCCTCCAGCAGGCTTTGCCATCACCACAACTCCGTCAGAGTCAAACACAACCGGATCTGCGAGATCTATTATTTCAGACCTCCTGTTCCACCAGACCTGGGTCGGTACAGGATTGCTCTCACGCACGTAAGGTACCAAGCCATGTGTTATGGATTGAAGTTACAAAATCCTCACCAGCTTGTTGATGACACACTATACATGTTCCAGCGCCATCATATTCCTTAATAGTGTTATGCATCCCCGCAGCAGCAGTTGATACTGTTGATGCGATCAGCAGACAGAATAATAGAATAACCGGGATTCTGGCAGATCCCGGGATCTTGTGTGAAAAGGTTTTTTTTCAGATCTTCATTTATTTGTTTCACCTTCTGTTTATTAGTTATGATTAATTTTTTTTGCTGTTCATTTCACAGCAGCCGCGTCTTATCCTTTGGTCTTGGTGTTTTCACTACTAGAAACCGAAATATTGAATCGCTTTCATTAATCAGACGGTGCGGAATTCGCGCCGGGCTCTCTATGAATCTATCTGCTGTAACCTCTTCTCGCTCGCCTCCGATCTCAACGATACCACGTCCTTCGAGTATATAAAAAAAGACGTCAACCGGAGTTGCATGGAGTTTTAACTCTTCTTTTGGCTGTAATGTGATATGTACTGCCTGCACATGCTCAGTATCATGGATCATTGATGCATGAACACCATGTGGGTTTGGAGATGCGGGTGCTGTTCTTGTATTAATTATCTTCATTATCATTTACCTCTTAAAAACTTAAATAAATCCTGTTATGTTTCGTTGAACTGCCCTTATGAGTCCTGCAGGAGTTGAAAAAAGCACAACCACTGCACTATTGATTTGTTCAATTATTACTTCCATTTCACTAAATCTCTGTGATTCTTTACGCAAATTTATCAATGAACTACTATTTCATTAAATGATTTATTGATATATATAATCTTCCTACTAAATTCGTTAAAATATTAAATGATATTGCAAGATATGATTATTATTCCAATCCTCATTGCTATTTCTATTAATTTTTTTCTAATAGCGCTATAATTATATATCAAAATGTATAAACTCTAGCCAGTGGCATTCCGATGAAAGACATTTAATTATTTTCTAATCTTCGGCTCTTCCAGAGCCTCAAGCAAAGATTCTGCGAATCTTTTAGTCTTCAGCTTCTTCGAAGCTTCAGTCAATAAAATCCGATTAGAGGGAAGATTTTGTTCTTATTATGAATTTTTTTAATAGAATTATAGTTGAAAATATCCACTTCAAAAAGCATGGTATTTTGACAGGATTTACAAGAATTACAAGACTATGCAGCAGATGTGCTGAAATGGTTAAAAAACGTTAGCTGTTAGGGTTCATAACTGTCCTGTCTACGGGTTGATATTAGACCGTGATCATAACGCCACAATCAATATACTCAATAATGTAGGGTAGGTCCTGCCCGAATTAATGCCTGTGGAGATGCTCATTGGAACGTCTCAGAAACAGGATGCTCCGGACTTATAGTCCGGGACATCTCACTAATCATTACTTAAGTACACCCTTTGAAAACTCATCAAATCCTATCCGTTCTATGAAATTACCCAGACGTTCTTTTGGTTTAGCATTTGCCTTATAGTAGTCAATAACATCTTGTGTCACTTTCATTGCATCAGAGTCTGACTCGACATAAGTCAGTTCATTTGCAATTCTCGGCTTTTTGCCAGCTTCACCACCAACTACTACTTTAAATCCGTTCTTAAATCCAAAGAACCCAATATCTTTCACCCATGATTCACCACAGCAGTTCGGACATCCGGATACTCCTATCTTGAACTTGGCTGGCAGATTCATACCATGATATGCATCATGCAGTGCCATCCCAAGGCCCAAACTATCCGAGACTGCTCTTTTACAGAATGCGGTTCCCGGACAGATCTTGACACTTCGTACACATAGCCCGATTGCAGCACCTGGACTCATTTCAAGGTCTTTCCAGACATTATCCAGATCTTCTTGTTTAAGTCCAACGATCACCATCCGCTGTGCACTGGTGATCTTTATAGCAGCGGCCTTATATTTTTCGGCAGTTTCTGCGATCTTTCGTAGAATTTCCGGTGATACTACACCAGCGGGTGTATCAGGTGCTATCGCATATGTTTCTCTATCTCTTTGCAATACTGCTCCTTTCTCAGGAAGGTCTGTTTTCTTTTCATTAGACAATTTATTAGCCTCCTACATTATTATACCAATATTTTTTATAGTATATCAAGTATAACTTGATGTACTCAAGAAAATCCGACCAAAGGGAGGATTTTGTTCTTATCAATATATAACTTTATGGTACGAAAATCGTCTTAGTTTTTTAGATATATATGCAGATTTCCAGAAGAAGTAACACCCGGATCTTCCATTACTGTTAGATCACCAGGATCCCTTCTCCACAGCCTCTCGAATAATATATCCTGCCTTATGTAGTATAGTATCTTCCAGTTGCACATCCCTATCCATACTAGCTGTACATGGATAAGAGTGGTGAGCATTCGAGACCGTTTCTTTATAATCTGCAGTGTCTGACCACTTTAGTTTCCTGGCAACAAACCATGTGCTACCACAAGGCGCATCCCTGATAACTTCTACTCTGGTAAATAAACTGCCATCCTCACTCAAACGTATCCTTAGTTCAGGCTTACCAAACCCAAGCTTTACGAACTTATCAATCACAGGCTTACCTGTTAGTGTTAATGAGCAGAAAGGTTTGGGGAACTCACACTCAACACTTATGGATTCAAGTTTCTCTTGTATCTGTTTTTGTAGTCCCGGTGGTGCCCAGCCCGGCTCCTCTACAGGTACTATCACTGCCCTGGCATTTATTGATCCGGCTAATACAGGGATATCAGCAAGTAGATCAGGGTGAATACCAAGAACAATGATCAGATCACACTGTTTCATCTCAGGAAACATATCTGACGGATCTTCAATAAACTCGGGTAGATCTGTTGGAAGTTCATGGATCTCATATACCATATCTGCAAAGGATCTCCTATCATTGCGGCACTTATCACATAGATCACCGCAGGCAATGCAGAAACTGCCGGGATTTATCAGGTTTCCAACAACTTTTTTTCCAAACTCACCGGAATACAATATACAGATTCTCATCTTTTCCTCTTTATCCTTTAAGTGTTTTATTCTAGTACATCATATATAACTTGATATATAGAAAATGCTTCACATTTTCTAATCCTTTATTCCTCTGGAATGTCAGACGAAGATTCTACGAATCTTCTAATTTGAAAGGTAATCTTCATGAGAGGTTCTAATTACCCTTCGATTTAGAGTGGATACGATCTATGTATGAATTAAGTAATAAATAACGATTTTCGTACCAATTGTTTTTTATATCCGCATTTCATATAACTATACTGCTAAATCATCAAATGATTTATGCAGTAATAAACAAGAAAATCAATAACGGATGTGTTATAAATGACTACAGAAGAAGATCTAAAAGCAAATCTTAAAGGAGAAACTACGGAAGTAGCACTATATCTTGCAATGTCAAAGAAGGCAGAATGTGAAGGTCATCATACAGCTGCGCTATATTTTAGACAGTTGGCTATGGATGAAGCATGGCATGCTGCAGAGGTGGCAGAACTTCTAGGGATGGTCAGCGATACGAAAGCTAACATTGAGATGATGCTCTTGGGTGAAACAAAAGCCACTGGTGAGAAATCGGATGCTGCAAAGACAGCAGAGGCAGAAGGTAATATAGAAGCTGCACGGTTCTTTGAAAGGGCATCAAAAGACGAAGATCGTCATAGAGCTGGTCTTGAAGGATTGATCATGCGTTTCAAGGCACATGGATGGTGATACGGAATTAAAAAAAGGACGTAATCAGCGGCAGAACCTTTAGATCACTTATCTGTTGAATAGCTTCCACGTTTTATCATTGTTATGTTGATAATGTGTAAAAAAGTATAACAATTGTAATAACTACAACATTAGTTGTAAATCATTTAACGATTTGCGCATAAAGGTTTTATGAAAATATTATGGAGGTCTAAAATGGCCGAAGAAATTAAAATTAAAGAAAATAAAATAAGAGCACTTATATTTTTAGTGCTTCTAGCCCTCATCGGTATAGGGTCCGCATCAGCATCGCAATGTACTGATTGCCACACAAGTATTACACCCATGATCGTCGAGGATTTTCAAAGCGGTGCAATGAGTGATAATATCGATTGTTCAAATTGCCATGGCTCAAATCACAACTCAGCCGATACCGTAGATAAAGTTGAATTCCCGACACACCAGACGTGCGGTGCCTGCCATGCAGCGCAGGATTCCCAGTATATGGACGGGAAGCATAGTATTGCATGGGCTGCACTCTTTGCACCTCCCACAACCACTGATCAACCAAAAGAACTTATGGAAGGCCAGAAAGGCTGCGGAGGATGTCATAAGATAGGAGCAAAGGATAGTACAGGATGGGAGGACTATCATTATGGGATCGTCGGTTGTGATAACTGTCATACAAGGCACAGCTTTTCAGTGGAAGAAGCACGAAGGCCAGAAGCTTGTCTCCCGTGTCATCAGGGTTTTGACCATGCTCAATGGGAGATGTACTCGACTTCAAAGCATGGAGTGATCTACCAGATAGAAGGCGATAAATGGAACTGGACCACACAACTTGATAAAGCAGGATCAAGCTATACTGCTCCTACATGCCAGTTGTGTCATATGAAAGATGGAGACCACGCAGTGCTTACAAGCTGGGGATTCTTAGGTGTCAGGGTCGAAGAGCCTGATAATGAATGGATGGAGGATCGAGTATCTGTCCTCAAATCTTATGGTGTCTTTGATGCTGATGGAAATCCTACAGCAAGATTCGATCTTGTAAAGGACGCAAAACTTGCAAGGCTCACAATGGATGAATGGAATGCACCCAGAGAGGAAATGATCTCAACATGTAGTGAGTGCCATTCAGAGGAATTTGCAAAGAATTCACTTGCCGAAGGAGATCATATAATACGTGAATGTGATAGGATATATGCGGATTCAATTGAGACCGTTGCAGCCCTATATAGGGACGGTGTACTTCCTGAACCTGAATATATCGATGAACTTCCATCGTATCCGTATACTGATGTTCTGAGATTCTATGATCAGGCAACTCCGATAGAGCTGGATCTATGGCATATGATGATGGAATACAGGATGAGAGCATTCCAGAGCACATTCCATGCCAACCCGGACTATACACAATGGTACGGATGGGCACCGCTCAAGGAGACGGCAGTTAGGATAAAAGCAGAAGATGAACGACTACGAGCTGAAGTGGAAACTTCAGGGAATACAGGGCCTTCAGAAAGTACGGCCAGCAGTCCCGGGTTAGGGATGTTATTTTCGGTAGTATCGTTTGTTATTCTATCCATCATTTTAAGAAGAAGGAGAGAACAAAATCCTCGCTGACGCTCGGATTTTCTTTAGTATATTATCCTACAGATTATATACTATAAAAATCCCTTCTTCTTTTTTTTCCACTGGCAATTATAAGTAATATTAATTACAAATTATTATATGTTGGGTATGGAATACAATCATTAATTTGAATATACGAAGGAGGTATAGATCATGGCAAGTATCAAAAATACGCAGACCCAAAAGAATTTATTGACCGCATTTGCGGGAGAATCACAGGCAAGAAACCGTTATACATATTTTGCATCATCAGCTAAAAAAGCAGGCTATGAACAGATATCAGCCATATTCATAGAGACTGCTGATAATGAAAAAGAACATGCTGAAAGGTTATTTAAATTCCTGGAAGGTGGAGAAGTAGAAATTACCGCCTCATTTCCTGCAGGTATAATAGGTGATATAGTATCAAATCTCGAGGCTTCAGCCGATGGGGAGAATTTTGAACATACAACTATGTATCCGGAATTTGCTGATGTAGCGGAAAAAGAAGGTTTTTCACAAATTGCAGAAGTGTTTAGAAATATCGCAGTGGCTGAGAAGGCACATGAAGAGCGCTACCGCACACTGATTGAGAATATTAAAAAGGATAGAGTGTTCAAGCGGGATAATGTAGTAAAATGGAAATGCCGTAACTGCGGATATATCCATGAAGGTACCAGGGCTCCTGAAGAATGTCCGGCATGTGCTCATGCAAAGGCATATTTCGAGCTGTGGACAAAGAACTATTAATGTAGGCAGGTAAAAAATGAAAAGGATAGCATGGGGAATTACCGGTTCAGGTGACTTGATACGTGAGACATATAATGTCATGGTCGATATTAAGGGAAAAACCGACCTTGAATTTATGGTATTCCTGTCAAAAGAAGGAGAAACTGTATTAAAATGGTACCGCATATGGGACGATATCCAGCGTGAATTTACCAACTTTAAAACAGATGCCGGGCCTAATTCTCCTTTTATTGCCGGGCCGCTTCAGGTAGGATACTACGATCTGTTATTGATCGCACCCGCAACAGCAAATACGGTGGCAAAGATCGTTAATGGAATTGCGGACAGCCTGGTCACAAATGCTGTGTCTCAAACCTCAAAAGGTGATACTCCCATCTATATATTACCTGTCGATCAATTTAGAGGTACGGTTAAAACTGTTGCTCCTACGGGAAAGACGCTTGATCTTAAGATGCGCGAGGTTGATGTATCCAATTCTGAAAAACTTGGACAGATGGAGAATATCACAGTATTGAAAAGTCCGGTGGAGATATACAATATAACCGGGATAGAGAGATAACAATCCTGATAAGTATTATTGATAATTGGGTGAGAGAATAGCTAGGTTTGTACAGCAACATTAACTGTCATAAAAAATAACCATTGAGGTTCACAGAGTTGCATATTTTCTATATCCTCTCTGATTATTTTTTTAGATGAAAAATAAGCTAAAAAGAATAGAAAAATAGGAGTGAAATATAATGGCACAATCCGAAGATTTTGAAACTGAAATATATGAATGGGCTAAAGTGAATGCATCAGCATCAGGGTATAAATTAAATCCTGATTATGACATTGTAATGACAGCCATAAAAGGCCTTGCCAACAATAAGAAAAAATATGGCGAAGTGTACTGTAGCTGCAGGGTAATTTCAGGCGATAAAGAGAAAGATAAGAAGATCATCTGTCCGTGCGTATATCGCAGCAGGGATATTGATCGAAAAGGAGCATGTAAATGTGCACTGTATGTGAAATGATCTTTTTGTAGTACACAATTCGTGGGATAATATACTCAATAAAATCCGAGCGTCAGCGAGGATTTTGTTCTAGTGGAATTACAACTGAAACTGAAAAGGAGGTATAATATGGTTAATTGGAAATGCTCGAACTGTGGATATACATTAGAAGCTGATGTGCCGCCGGACCAATGTCCTTCGTGCGGTGAGAAATGCGATTTTATTGATGTCAGCTGTTACATTCCGGAATGTGATACAGGTACTGGAGTTGATACCAGACTATAATAAAGAGGTGATAATAATATGAAATGTTATATATGCGCACAACAAGGAAAAAAAACCGATGCGGTAGGAGTTTGTATTGTCTGTGGAATGGCAGTATGCCGCGAACATATGATCAGGGAAGAGACTCCGGTATGGGATGGAACATATCCGGTCAGATTAAAACCTGATCTGGAACATGTCAAACGAATAATATGTCCGCCCTGCCATGCGGCATTAAAAGAGAATTATTAAGGAAGTGAAAGATATGCTGAAATGTTTTATCTGTGATGAAAATAATAAGACCGAAGAAGCTGTTAGTATCTGTATAGTCTGCGGTATGGGATTATGTATGGAACATGCCCGCAGGGCAGACCTGGAGATATGGGAAGGTAAATATCCCATGCCTGTGGAAGCAATGAAATTTGATCTCCCGCGGTTCTTATGTGAGTATTGTATAGAGGCAACATATATTGCAACTGATTAAGAGGAGATAAGAGGTGCACAGAGTTCGATTTTCTCTGTGTAGCCTTTGACTTTTTTTACTTTATAGTACACCTCGTCAAACGTGAGAAATGATGTACAGCCAGGAATTTCTGCATTTTGCACACATTCAAGTATATTCCGGCTCCACTCTCCCGTTTCCGTATCATCCAGAATTGCGTAGATGATAAGATTCGAATCTAAATAGTTCAATTAACCCTCTCTTCCAGTTCGTCCTCATACTCTTCATGAGGTCTCAATTCGAGCTTCCCCATACCTTTAGCAGTTTCCCTGAATACAGCAACAGCATCTACCTGAGGTTTTTCTATCTCTAATTTTTGGTCTTTTAATTTAAATAGCACATTTGATCCTGGATAGATATGCAAAGCATGCCTGAATTCATGTGGGATCACTACTTGCCCTTTCGGACCTACTTCATTAATGTTTCCATTATGCCTTATCTCCAAAATAATACTAGTATAACTTGTACTTATACATATGTTACCTGGCATGATACGGTACTCGAATTATATAAGCGCTTTTTAGTATAATCAAAACCTTTGTTATTTCGTTTTTATATATCCAGAAACGGGCATAAACCTCTATTCAACCCTTCAATCTCTCCATTATCACAGCCGGACAGACCCTGTGTACACCTTCTAAACTCCCGATCTTCTCAGTAATGAACTTACCAAGTTCTCTTGAGTCCTTAAGCCAGATCTCGGTCATGATCATGTGATCTCCGGTTGATGTCGCAACAAACTTTACTTCTGGAAATTCGGTCAATTTAATGGCAGCATCAAGAAAGTGAGTGGGTTCAACATCAAAACCGACAAGTGAAACTGAATTAAATCCCAAACTCACGGGATCCACTACAATAGTATATTGTTTTATAATTCCATTATCTTCAAGGGTTTTAACCCGTTTTCGTATAGTGGATTCACTGACATTGAGCGTCGCTGCAATATCTGTAAGCGGTGACCGGGCATTCTTACGAAGTATCTCTATTATTTTTAAGTCTTTTTCGTCTATCATATTAGATCACTATCGAATTATATTATCTTTTAATCACGTATATAAATGACGATTTTCGTACCAATATAATACTATATCCATGTTATTTATAACCCGGCACTGTACCATTTTCCAGTTATTTTTCAGACACAGATTTACACAGATTTACACGGATTTGATTTTGATCAAATACTTTCTATAACAAACTTAATGGAATCTTATGATATCGACCACAACAACCTTAAATCCGTGTAACCTGCACGCCCTTCAGGCGTAGCAGGCACTCAACTCCGTAGGAGGTGAGTGTATCTGTGTTACCTGCACGCCCCTTAGGCGTTGCAGGCATTCAACTCCGCAGGAGTTGAATGTATCCGTGTCTATGCAATTATCGACTTAAATAATCCTCTATTGAAATAACTGGTTTTTAGGACAGTGCCAACGCAATTCTTAAAATCACATCACCTGTCATAACATCTTTGACCCTGATAGTACCCCGTTCTGATTCAGCGTCCAATCAGGAGGTACATAGATCACATCCGGAAGACCGCTCATCACGTCCCGGACCAAAACACCCTCCAGTGTTACCGAGACAACCGCTGCCTCCTCTTCTCCCGCTGCACCATAGTATAGGAAGAAAGTAATAAGCAGTAAAATAAATTAAATGTGAAGAGACCAAGGATTCCCATGATAAATGCAAAACTCTTCCCAACTGCAACCGCCATTCTGGTAGGACTAATTCATCTTGTTCTCTCCGTGGGTTTTATTCTCTCTCTATATAGAGCCGCTGATATTCTCTGCTTGAATTAATTAGGATCTTCAACATGCCTCTTTATAACATCCCTAATCTCTTTGATCTGCTCAAGCACTGTAACACCCTGCATCTGCTTTAATCGATTTGAATTCTCTATATCCACATCCCTCATATACAAAGTCAATTGCTTACCATCCGGAAGTATTGTAGAGATACTTCCCTCATACTGATCAGCAGGATACAAATATATAGGTAATTTTGCTTTTGCTGCCTGGGATACAGCATTTGTCAGCAGTGAATCTGCAATTCCATATGCGATCTTTGCTGTGGTATTCGCACTCATCGGGCATAGAAGGAACAGATCGAATTTACCCATCTGCATCTCCCCTGCAATGAATGGAGAATTAGCTCCAACCTCAACCTTTGATTTTGGAAACTTCTTTTTCAGATCGTGCCACAACTTGTACCATTTCATCACAAGTTCACCATTCTTTGAGAGATATACCCTAACATCCAGGTCATATCGATCAGAGAGATCCTTCATGATCGTAAAGGTCTCTTCTATCTGATCGCCGCATCCTGTGATTCCCCATGCGATCCTTAGCATTTATATCACTCCTTTATCATTTCTGCAACTGCTATTAAGCGCTTGATCGTCCTGTGCATGCTCCTGATACCATCAGCATCCTCGCTGACACCCATAGCACCTTTATCCTTTGACCAGAACGTACCGCCTAAATTTGCACCGAACGAGCCGCCACCGACCGGTATCATCTCACTGATCACATAGAAATCCTGGATCGACCTGATCGCAATCTCCTGCCCGCCGACCCGATCTCCGCCGACGGCAGCCACTGCTCCGACTTTATTCCGGAGTGCAGCCGGATCACTTGCCACCAGTGCACGGCATCTGTCAAGCATTGTCTTGGTCTGTCCGCTTAAGGTCCCCTGATATACAGGAGTTCCGATCAGTATGCAATCTGTCCACAGGAGTTTTTCATAAATTTGCTCCATATCATCTTTCTGGATGCATCCTTCTTTTTTTTTAATGCAGAAGTCGCAATGTTTGCAAAAGCCGATCTTCTTATTGTGCAAAGAGATATATTCAGTGTTTGCACCATATTTTTGAGCAGCATGATCAAGTGCATCACGTACCACATAATCAGTAGATGCAAGTCTCGGACTTCCTGAGATGCCCAGTATATTGATAGTTGTTTTGTTCATAATATTTATTTTTTAATCTTTTCTGCCAGATCTTTGCCCAGCCGATTGCATTCCTTGATATCCTTTTCATTTGGTTTATACTGAACTCTCAATACCGGGTCCAGTACATTTATTCCACCCTTTCGCATTTTTTCAGCGATCATTGTGGGAGCCTCGCCGCTCCATCCATATGATCCAAAGGCAGCTCCGTCTTTTCCTTTTGCTCCAGCCACTATCACCCCATCTACGAATTTCTCTATTGGGGGAAGCATAGTATAATGGAATGTAGATGACCCAATGGCTATGGCATCAGCAGCCGCAGCCTCTTCGGGTTTCCAGTCATAGAAACTCTTTACCTCTACATCCACATTTCTTGACCTGGCACCATCTGAAATGGCTTCAGCCATTGATTTAGTATTGCCTGTTGTACTTAGATATACTACTGCAAGTTTTGGCATTTTACTCACCTTTTATTAATATTCTATTTATTGATCTTTTCTGCAATTTGTTTTCCCAAATTGATACATTCTTCAATACCTTCACTGGAAGGCTGGCGTTTAATTCTAAGATTCGGATTAATAACATCCATCCCGTAGTCTTCCAGCAATTTACTTATTTCATTAGCTGCTTCTCCGCTCCAGCCGTATGATCCGAAAGCAGCTCCGACCTTCCCTTTAAGAGGTTGGTCTGCCATTGCCTTCACATATCTGATAACACTTGGCATGGCTGCTTTAATATATGTAGCAGAACCTATAGCTATTGCATCTGCATTTTCAATATCAGCCGGGTTGGCAGTATCCACTTTATTAATGGTTACTTCCACTCTTGCACTCTTTGCTCCTTCTTCAATAGCCTTTGCCATTCTGCCAGTATTACCACTGCCTGTGCCGTATATTATTGT
Organism: Methanosarcinales archaeon; assembly: GCA_021108405.1. Classification (GTDB taxonomy): domain Archaea; phylum Halobacteriota; class Methanosarcinia; order Methanosarcinales; family Methanocomedenaceae; genus Methanomarinus. The sequence goes on along the minus strand of JAIOQW010000158.1, from coordinate 1,478 downwards.
CAGTTTTGGCATCTATTATCCCTCAGTCGATCTTCTTAAACATATCCCCTGGTGCATTACATATAGGACATCTATCAAGCGGGTTGTTTTCTACTGTATTACCGCAAATCTGGCAAACGTAATATTCAACTTGCTTGTTTTGTCCGAGGTTATCCAGAGCCTTATTATAGAGGCCGGAATGGATCTCTTCAACCTTATTAGCTACATCAAAACTCACGATTATAGCATCTGATGCCTTTTCTTCGTTTGCCTGTTTAATGAAGGTCGGATACATCTCTTTATACTCTGCATTCTCTCCTTCGATCGCTGTTTTAAGGTTATCAGCAGTACTGCCTATTGCATCCATTACCCGCAAGTGGTTCAGTGCATGTACGGTCTCGGCTGCTGCCACTGCTCTGAATAGTTTTGCTACTGAAGTGAACCCTTCCTGATCAGCTTTTTGGGCAAAAGCAAGATATTTTCTATTGGCCTGTGATTCTCCGGCAAAAGCCTCTTTTAGATTATTTTGTGTTTTCATGTGATCACTTTACATTTCTATGCAGTTTTGCCATACGCCATGGACATTACAATAAGAAAGCGCACAGAATGCCTTGAATTGTTCAACAGGTACTTGAAATCTGATATTCGGATTGGTGAATCCAGGAGCAAGGGCTGCTCTGCCAAGATCAACTATCTGTCCATCCTGCTTCACACCGAATAGTTCTATCCATGCAATGTGATGCTCTATGGTATTCGGATGTTGCACTTCCTTACCTACGAAAACACGTACAACATCTACATCACTTTTTCCGCGTCCTTTACCAATTTCAATAACAGGGAGATGCTTCTCCTTCCCTTCAGTTTCGTTACTTTTTAATAATTCTTCAAATTTCATTAATCCCACCTCTTTTTAATTATTAATAGACACAGATTATCTAATGCAATAAAAGATTTGTTATTATCTATTATAGTATTAGTAGCCATTTATTGTACGAATATCATTATGATTTAGATGGTTATATGCGATAATCACATGATATTATGAATAAAATCCACACAAACGCTCGTATTTTCTTGACTGAGGCTCTATAAGAGCCGAAGATTAGAAGATTTTTAGAATCTTCGCCTGAGGCTCTATAAGAGCCGAAGATTAGAAGACCCGTAGAAGCTATCATCGTGTGATAGCAATAGCTACTTAGATATTTTCCCCCCATACCGTCGCACATGATCCCATGCATTATGATGTTCCGGATACTTCTCGAAATTATTATAAATCGAAATATCTTTGCTCCCGAAATGTACTCTATCCTTTCCCACCGGGCACACCTTGATACAAATACCGCAAGGCGATATAAATTGGCTAAGTAATTTCTTGCTATATCTTGCACACAAATCCTTGCGTATGATTCCTGATGGATAATCATCTTTATTGATTGCACCTACGGGACAGCTCCTTACACAGTTCATGCATCTGGTACATAGATCCTCTTTTAAAAGTG